>CANQAF010000084.1 GCA_947588975.1 uncultured Bacilli bacterium | reverse complement strand
AAAAGAATATTAAGGAGTTAGAAATTACATTCAAAAAAGGCCATTATGAAATTGAAAATATTCACAGTTATCTTTGGAATGCATCTACCGTATCGCAAGTAGACTCTCTATTTCCATTTGTGATGGATCAATCGAAAACAAAAGGGGATCAAATCCGTGGCACAATAGATATGAAACAGGCTGGTTATTTTATGTTAACAGTTCCATATGATAAAGGTTTTCATATACAAGTGGATCAAAAAGAAGTGAACTATCAAAAAGTAGATGACACTTTTTTAGGATTTTTCCTTCCAGAAGGCAGTCATCAAATTGAAATTACTTATGAATCACCATATTCTCATATGGGAAAAATAGTAACAATTTTAACTTTTATAGGATATTTATTGTACCTTAGGTTACAAAAAAGATATCAGAAATGATATCTTTTCTATTGATACGAACAAATTTTCGTGATACAATGTAAGAAAGTTGGTGAGATATGAAACAATTAGAGGAACTCAAGGGAATTGGTCCTAAAGGACTACGCATTTTGAATAAATTAGAAATTCATAATATCAAAGATTTAGTCGAGTATTATCCTTTTCGTTATGATATTTTAAAAGAAACAGATTTAAGTCATGTAGAAGATATGAATAAAGTAATTGTAAGTGGAGTAGTTGAAAGTATCCCATCTATTTTTCATATCAACCGTAAATTAGATAAAATGGATTTTAAAATGAATGCTCAAAATCATTTATTGCGTGTTACGATTTTTAATCGTGGGTTTTTAAAAAGTCAAATGCCAATTGGAAAAGAGATTACGGTAATTGGTAAATATGATCAATTACACAATCATATTGTTGCATCTGAACTACGTATGGGTCGTTTAATGCAAGAGACCATCGAGCCTGTTTATCATACTATTTATGGCATTACAAGTAAACAGTTATCTCATTATATTACTTTAGCATTAAAAGAACAAGTAAACTTAGAAGACTATATTCCACTTCCATATCAAGAAAAATATCATTTTTTTTCGAAAGAAAAGAGTATTCAAATTGTTCATCATCCAACGATACTTTCTGATTTAGAAGTAGCAAAAAATCGAATCAAATATGAAGAGTTATTCTTATTTATGTTGAAGATGAATTTTCTAAAAAATAATAAACAAAATAAAATTGGTTTAAAAAGAACAATTCGTTTTGAAAAAATTGAGGAATTTATTAAGATGCTTCCTTATTCTCTTACTATAGATCAACAAGAATGTGTAGTATCTATTTACAATGATTTAATTTCTCCTAAACGTATGAATCGTTTGTTACAAGGTGATGTAGGTAGTGGTAAAACTGTAGTAGCTTTGATTGCAAGTTACATGAATTATTTAAGTGGATACCAGAGTGCACTCATGGCACCTACCGAAATATTAGCGGAGCAACATTATCAAAATGCAACAATGTTATGTGAAAAAACAGGTATGCGTATTGGTCTTTTAACTGGTAAAATGAAAGCCAAAGAAAAAAAAGAGGTATATAATGCCTTAAAAGAAGGCAAGATTGATCTAATCATTGGCACACATGCTCTTTTCACGAACGCAGTAGAGTATGCGAATTTAGGGCTTGTCATTACAGATGAGCAACATCGTTTTGGGGTAAACCAAAGAAGTAGTTTAAAAAATAAAGGAATTACTCCTGATATTCTATATATGAGTGCAACGCCAATTCCAAGAACTTATGCACTGACATTATATGGAGATATGGATATTTCAAGTATTAAAACGGTTCCCAATGGAAGAAAGCCCGTCATAACTACAGTCGCATCTAGTAAGCAGATGACACAAGTTTTAGAAAAAATGTATGAGCAGTTAAAAGAACACCATCAAATCTATGTGATTGCTCCACTGATTGAAGAAAGTGATAAAAGTGATTTTGAAAATGTCTATCAGTTGGAAGAAAAGATGCAAAAGGCATTTGGAAAGGTATGTCAAATTGGGGTATTGCATGGTAAAATGAAACCTGCTGAAAAAGAATTGGTAATGGATCAATTTTCGAAAAATGAAATACAAATTTTGATTAGTACGACAGTGGTAGAAGTCGGGGTAGATGTTCCTAACGCTACGATGATGGTTATTTTTGATAGTTATCGTTTTGGCCTTTCTGCTCTACATCAATTACGAGGTCGTGTTGGCCGTAGTGATTTACAATCTTATTGTGTTTTAATTAGTGATCATGAAACAGAGCGTCTTCAAATTTTAACGAAAACGAATGATGGATTTAAAATTAGTGAAGAAGATTTTTTATTGAGGGGTAGCGGGGATCTTTTTGGCGAGAGACAAAGTGGTGATATGGTATTCCATATGGCCAATTTAAAGAATGATTTTTCTATTTTATTAAAGGCAAAACAGGATAGTGAAGAGTTTTTAAGGACGTATGATGAGAAAGATTCTATATCCAAAAAACTGATGATATTATTGGAAACATCAATGGATTTAGATTAAGATGTAAAGTCATTTTGATTTTGTGTTTAAAGATTGACTTTATGAGTAGAAACCTATATAATTATCATAGCGTGATGATATTCACGCTAGGTACTCTTACGGTATAGAATGTGAGAGTATCCAACCAAAACCCCCTGAAGAGTCAGCGAAAGCTGGCTCATTTTTGTTTTTTACTTGAAATTACGGGGCTTTGTAATTTTTGATTTTTATAAAATAATGCTTTCAACTACCAACCAACTACCAAAATCTA
>CANQAF010000083.1 GCA_947588975.1 uncultured Bacilli bacterium | reverse complement strand
CTTTATAAAAAAATCTAAGTTATAACCTATTTCAATTTTTTCATTATTATTTAGAATTTCAGATAAGTATTTAACTTGTCCATCTTTATTTGTTACTTTACAATCTATTTCTACAAAGCAAGTAGTTAATTGTGATGGATACATATTTTCAATAAATTCTTCTGTATCATCATATTCATATAAATTTTTGGAATAATTATATGTTATTGACAAACTCCTTGCAGATTCGTTTAAAGATGTATTCCAATAATCATGATAAAAAAAACTATACCACGCATCTTTTGCTTGTTTTTCTGTGCAATCTGCCTCAAACAATACATCTAATTCTGATATATAAGTATTTAATCTATTATATAGATTTTCTAATTTAGTTCTATCTTCTTCTACTAACAATAAACTTTGTGAACTATCAGTAGGATTATATACTTCTTTATTATATTTCAACCTATCTCTTATTTCACATATTGTATAATAAAACATTTCGTCAATTCTAGAATAATTTTGTATTTTTTCATCACATAGTACTGTTTGTATTAAGCCACCTGGCATACTCCATGATTCACGTGATTTACAAAATGTTTTACTTAATCTTATTGCCTGTCTTAATTTTTCATCATTTATTCGTATTTCTTCCTTGAACCAATTATTTATTGCTCTTGGATCTCTTGGTCTCCATTCACTTCCTGCATGTTCATATTTATAACTATTATCATATTCATTCTTTATTCTCTTATAAATTGCAAAATCAATATGATAATTATCAACATATTCTATTCTTACGCAATTAGTTTTTGCTTCTGGTTCATTTTTAAAATTAGAACATTTCCTTTTTAAGGCATCCACTATTATATTTTTTATTGCTATAGGCCCTATCTCTCCAATATTAGTATCATCAAAAACTATTGCTACATCTATATCATAATCATTTTTATCATTTTGAATCACCGTAGACATTGCCACACTACCTTGTTCAATAGTTTCAGCAATTTTATAATCCGTATTGTTTTCCTCGTTATATTCTTTTAATCCTTCTTTTAATCTATCTAGATTTATTTTTTTCTTTTCTCTTAAATTTGTGGTTTCATCTTTTGGCAATACAACCTCATTATAATAAAACTTTTTCATCTCTTTTTCTAAATCATACATTTTTTTCTAATATCCTCCTTATCAACAACAATAAGTTTTCCTTTTTCTTTTCCATTAAGTTTAATTCCCCACGGATATTTAACTTCACCTTGTGCTTCAAATTGATATATAATTATTTGAGGTAGTCTAGTATCATCTATACTCCTTTTTCCCATTTCTATTGCTAAACAACTTTGACTAGAGCATACAATATGTACATTTTCTATTTGTCCATGCATTTCAAATATATTTTGAATAATATCAAAGATTTTATTAGTATACTCAATTAACTGTTTTTTACTTTTTATGGCATTATCACATGGATGTTCAATTCCTATATTCACTATATTACATTTTTCATTAAATTGAATTAATTGTTCATTTGTTATTTTAGAAGTTATAGAAATAGCAATTACCACATCTTTTTTATTTTTATCTAAATCTTTTATTTCTTGCTCTACTCTTAATTTAGGATATATTTTTATTTTTTTATCCTCTAATTTATAATAAGTCTGCTTTTCTTTTTTATCAAATTCATAATATTCATCAAATTTTTGTCTTTCTAAAAAAGTACCTGCATACATTATAAATGGAATCGGTGCAATTCCTGTATACCCTTTTTTACTTGATTCACTTAAGCTTTTGAATGCATTAACATCTTCTTGTATTTTTCCAATGATACATTGGTAACTCTCATTGTCAAGATTATCTTTAAATAGTCTTTTATATATATCTATAATATTTATTTCATATTCCCTTATATTCTTGCTTATATCCTTATTTTTTTCTATAAGATTTCTTCTAAAATAACCATTTATATTAAGTACTTTTACATTTGTTTTTTTATAATAAGTTAAAAAAGCAGAAATCCCTATTAAAATAATTCCAAGAATGAAATATTGCCATTTAAAATCTTGTGTCATTTGAAATGCATACACTCTATCATTTGTAATCGCAAGACCTTTCAATATCAAATCCCATTTATCTCCACCCGCATTTAATATCAGTGTAGATCCTAATGTAAAGAATGCAATGTTTGAAATATTTTCATCTTTTTTCTTGAAAATTTTCCATAAAATTAGCAAAGTAAATATAATAACTATAATACCTATTATCCAATATACCACTTATTAATTCCCCCTTTTATTTTTTATATCATATCTTGTAATATTATTAGATTTTATATTATATTTTGTTTTATTATATTTTTTATTTTATGTAATGTAATAAACATTACTATAACAAATACCATATATAATGAAATTGCTAAATATAAATCTTGAGTCCATTGACAAAGTTTTATAAGTACTTGTATATTTATACAATAAAAAAACAAATATCCAAAACTTCCTAATAATTTATTACTTCCTCTTTTATAAAATACTCCACACATCTTAAATGGAATTTCTTTTAGCATAGTAGTTCCAAAAAAAGAAAACAACCAAATTGCTAATAATTGATTATTTGTTGCATATTCAAATGGATTAGAAAATGCTTGGTCTCTTAAAGTACTACTAAAAATTCTAAAAATATCGTACATAAATTCCTCCTTTCCAAATAAAAAAACAAAATATCTAGTAAAAAAACTAAAATATTTTGCTTTGATTATTTATTTAATTATATTTAAATTCATAGCATATTCAAATGATATTTTTTCAAATCTTTTAGTTTTTTTCCATCCTTCCTCTTTATGTGACAATTCAGATATATCAGTCACAGTTTTATTCTTT
>CANQAF010000082.1 GCA_947588975.1 uncultured Bacilli bacterium | reverse complement strand
GTATTTCGGGCAACATACAGCCGACGAAAAACTGGTCGTTCAACTTCTCGGCAAGCTACGACTTCAACACCCACCGCCTCGCCTACATGAATTGCAACATCTCACGCGACCTGCACTGCTGGACGATGAGCGCCAGTTTCATACCCGTCGGTCCCTACAAGTCATACAATTTCAGTATCCGCGTAAAATCGTCGATGCTCAGCGACCTGAAATACGACAAAAGCGGCAACTCCTACAACCACCTCGACTGGTATTGATGCCTGCCTTGCTCCCTTAATAAAAAATTATTCAATTTCAATATGCTCCTCATATAACAATTTCAAGTTTGATTCCAAAATTCTAAATCCACTTCCATGATCATGAGGTTTACCATATTTAAGACCTGTTTGGTAACTACCTATTCGAATGTCGTACATAATCAATCCCCGATCAATTAAAGATAAAAATTTTTCTATTGTCGGATTAGAATATATCTCTGCTTTATTAAAGGAAAAATATTCTGATCCATTTTCAAATCTCCGTTCTGCACTTACATAAAACAAATCTTTCAGTTTCTTTTTTAATATTTTATTTAAGCATTCATACGTATAACCGACAGAATCATCGATTAACTGCTTTGTGCTTACATCATAAATACCAATTTTTATACTGTTATGTTGTTTGTCATTTATCAATTTGAAAGAGTAAGTATTATTATACGTATTGTTCCGCGATGCAAATATCGAGGTATGTAACTTCTTCAATGCGGGATTGTTTTCATATGGGGTACCAAACCTATTTTTGAGATATGCATTCGCACGCGGAGGGAAATTGGGGCTTTTAGTAAAAAGAGTAATATATGATGTGGCATCTTCTCTATGAGACTTTATCTCATAGCCAAACAAATCCGGTTCGTTTATATTATTTTCTACAACTCCTATATAGTCTTCAAATGTTTTTCCAATACCGGTATTATTACGACGGGTACTTCTAACAAAACCCAATGCTTTAACTTGTTTAAAGCGTTCTATAATCTGTTCTCTATGATTGTTCATATTTTACAATTTTATCTATTAACAAACTAACAATATCTATATCTTTTGTAAAATCATCATCTTCCAAAAAAATCTGTTCAATAGGGACATTAAACTCTTTGCATATTTGTTGAATATGGGCAATGGTATATTTGTGCGATGTTTTATGGCTCTCTATATTGCCCATTTGACCATTGCTAATGCCTATGAGACTTGCTATTTTCTCTTGTGTATACTTTCGTTCCTCTCTTAACAATCGAATACGATGTATAATATGATTTTGATAATCACTTTTCATTACAAATATTTTTTTTTATTTTTGTACGAAAATAGGAGGTTTTACATATAAGCCCACTCTCAATTTGAGAGATTTAATATGTACGGACTTCAAATTGAAAAGTCGTAAAAAATGTATCAAAGAAAAATTGATAATAAGTGGAATTTCCAAAATGTCAATACAAAAGAATATACGCATTGCTATCATACGTATCCAGCAATGATGATTCCCCAAATTGCCCGAAGACTTATTCAAGAATACAAACCTCAAGGAAAGTGCAAATTATTATTCGACCCTTATATGGGAAGTGGAACATCTCTGGTTGAAGCATCACTTGCAAACATAAATTCTATTGGTACTGATCTCAATCCTCTTGCCCGACTTATTGCTAAAGTTAAAACAACGACGTATGATATAGTAAATTTGAGAAATGAATTTCAAGAAATTCAATCTCAATTTCCGTTTTTTTCTCTTACAAATATAAAAAATAAAAATTTTGAACGAATTACCAATCATGTTTTCTGGTATTCAACAGAAAGTTTACTTAAATTATCATACATATCACAACTAATAGAAGAATATAGTAACAACAAAGATTTTTTTTATGTCGCTTTAGCAGAAGTCGTTCGAGAAGCATCATTTACACGAAATGGAGAATTCAAACGATTTAGAATGAAAGAGGACAAGATTAAAGATTTTCATCCTGATGTATTTGGTATATTTAAAGATAAAGTTAAGAGAAATCTTAATGGATTGCAAGAATTTAAAACAGTAGTTGGAAATACGACTGTTGGAATTTATGACTTCAATAGCATTTTAGAAATTCCGCAAAATATCATAGATCCGGAAAGTATTGATATGGTCGTTACATCTCCACCTTATGGAGATAGTCGAACAACTGTCTCATACGGGCAATTTTCTCGTTGGGCAAATGAATGGTTTTCTTTTGAAAATGCACAAAATCTGGATTCCTTACTAATGGGAGGTAAGAAATGTCATCAAAAAATCTTTTTGACAGAAACGATAGATAAAGAATTACAACAAATATATGAGGCTGACATAAAAAGATATTATGAAGTAGTATCTTTTCTCAATGATTACTGGTTTTCTATTCAGAATGTTGCTAATACTGTAAGAAAGGGTGGAATTGTTTGTTATGTTGTTGGAAATCGTCATGTAAAAGGGGTTCAAATACCATTAGATTATTTTACAGCAGAAACTTTTGAGCGATGCGGTTTACACCATATTATTACTCTCGTGCGAGAAATCCCTAATAAACGGATGCCATTAAAAACAAGTCCAACTAATATTACTGGAGATAAAATTGATACGATAACCAATGAATATATTGTTATTCTTGAAAAATAAATTTACATTTGTCCTTATGCAAGATTTTACCGCAGGGAGTGATATAGATTGGAGTAAGCCCATAAGTGAAATCGACGCGCAACTGTATGCGAAATACGGCTTATCTCCCACCGAAATAGCCTTTATCGAATCCATGATTAAACCAATGGAATGAAAGACGACAATAAAATAATCATCTACCAAGACGACAACGAGGTAACGCGAGTGTCT
>CANQAF010000081.1 GCA_947588975.1 uncultured Bacilli bacterium | reverse complement strand
AAAAATATCATTTCCATTGGACGTTATGTACGTGAAGAGACTAAGATTAAAGTTCGTCAACCACTTCGTGAAGCACTATTAGATGGTAAAAATAAAGATTTAATTGGTGATTTGGTTCCTTTAATTGAAGAAGAATTAAATATCAAAGAAGTTATTTTTGTAGATGATTTGAATGCATATATGAATGTTTCTGTTAAGCCAAATTTCAAAGTAGTTGGAAAAGTATTTGGTCCACTTATGAAAGAATTTCAGACTAAATTGGAACAATTGCGTGAAACTGAAATTGCGAGTCTACAAAAAGGCAACGCAATTTCAATGGTAATTGGTGATGAAGAAAAAGAAATTACTTCTGATATGGTAGAAATTCGTATTTCTTCTAAAGAAGGATTTAATGTAGGTATGGAGAATAATAACTTTATTATTTTGGATACTACTTTAACGAAAGATTTGATTTTAGAAGGAATTGCTCGTGAATTGGTTTCTAAAGTACAAAACATGAGAAAACAAAAAGACTACAATATCATGGATCGTATCTATTTATATTATAGTGGTGATGCTGAAGTAAAAGAAGCAGTTATGCAGTATCAAAGCTTTATTCAAAAAGAAACTTTAGCGGAATCTATCACTGAAAAAACGATAGGTGAATCATTTGATATCAATGGTCATGATGTTACAATAGAAATTGAAAAGGTATAGTGAAATCTATATCTTTTTTATCTATAGTTATGGTATACTTAAAATAGAAATTAGGGATGATTTATGGAAAAAAAAGATAAAAAATATATAGGAATTATGATGATTTTAGTGCTTCTTTTAGGTATATTTTTTCTATGTTCTAATGTCTTATTTGGATCTAAAACCGACTGGTTAGGACAACATACTGCCTTTCCAGAATATTTTAGAAATCTTTTTTATCAAACAAAAAATTTATTTCCATCTTTTGCTTTCTCGATCGGTGGAGGCCAAAATATTTATAATTTTTCATATTATGGCCTTTGGAATCCTATTATTTTATTTTCTTATTTACTCCCTTTTGTACCTATGAGAACGTATATTATGGTAACCAGTTTACTCGGTGTAGCGGTTTCTATGGTTTTACTTTATTATTTTTTAAAGAAAAAATTGGGGAAGTCTCTTTCCTTTTTCTCCTGTTTATTCTATTTTTTAGCTTGTCCAATTATATTTCATGCCCATAGACATATTATGTTTGTTAATTACATGCCATTTTTGATATGGGGACTTATGAGTATCGATCGTTATTTTGAAAAGAAAAAAGTCGTTGGTCTTACTTTAAGTGTGTTTTTGATGATTTTAACAAGTTACTACTATAGTATTGGCGGAATTTGTGTTTTCATCATTTATGGAATTTATTGTTGGTTACAAAAAAATAAATTTCAATGGCTTCAATTTTTAAAAGATGGAATTTTATTTATCTTACCCATTTTATTTGGTGTTCTCTTATCTGCATTTTTCTTACTTCCAACCGCTTATGCATTATTGGGTGGACGGGGAAGTGGAACATCTATTGTAGATCTTTCTACTTTGTTGGTTCCAAATTTAAATATGAGTGATATTTTATATAATTCCTATTCCTTAGGTTTAACAAGTATTTTCATCTTTTCTATTTTGTATCTCGTATCTTGTAAACAAAGAGAAAATCGTTATTTGGGAGTTGTCTTTTTACTCGTTTGTTTTATTCCTCTATTTATTTATATTTTAAATGGGACTTTATATGTGAGAGCAAAATCTTTAATTCCTTTTTTACCACTTGCGATTTATGGGATTGGATATTTCTTAAAAGAATGGATAGATCATTCTAAAATAGATTACCTTTATATTGGTCTTTTGATTTTATTTCATATCTTTGTTTGGATTAGTGGTTTTCATACACTCGTTTATTGGTTGGATGTTTTGATTACGATTGTTATCTTGTTTCTTTCTTGGAAATATCATAAAAAGATCTTGTTATATCTTCCGCTTCTTATCATTGCGGGAATCAGTTGTATCGCAAGTAATCTTACGGACGGCTATGTATCTAAACAATATGAAGATGAGTCTATTTCTTCTTTAGTGCAGTTGATTCCTGATGATACATTATGGCGTACGAGTATTCAAACCAATACCTTATATGGAATCAATCAAGTGTATGATTTTAAGCATTTACATACTTCTTTATATTCTTCTGTTTATCATGAAGATTATGCGAATTTTTATCACAATATATTAGATTATCCAGAACCATATCGTAATCGTTTGATTTTAGCTTCTGCGAATCATTTACCCGCACAAATTCTAATGGGTGAAAAATATATGGTAAATCAATGTGATCATGAATATATTGGATATACTCAAATCCAACAAAATCAAAATCTGTGTTTATATGAAAGTGACTTAGTTTATCCTATTGGATTTGGTAGTTCAAAGTGGATGAGTCAAGATACGTTTGAAATGTTAGATTATCCAAATACGTTAGATGCTTTACTACATACGATTGTTGTTCCAAACCAAGAGACAACTGCATTTGAAAGCAACATAGATGAAACTAGATTAGAGGGAACTTGGAAACTAAATGATAAGTTACAAGTGACGAAGACGAATACTGGTTATACTATAGATACCAAAGCCAAGAGTAAAGTTGTGTATGAATTAGGCGAACCAGTACAAGGACAACTATTATTACTTGATTTTGATTTAGTAAAAGAATCTTCTTGTAAGGATGGCGATTTAGAAATTGCAATCAATGGGATTTCAAATAAACTTACCTGTTCTAGCTGGCAATATAAAAATGAAAATCACCATTTTACTTATATTCTTTCCGAAAAGAATATTAAGGAGTTAGAAATTACATTCAAAAAAGGCCATTATGAAATTGAAAATATTCACAGTTATCTTTGG
>CANQAF010000080.1 GCA_947588975.1 uncultured Bacilli bacterium | reverse complement strand
TTTCGCTGATGGCATTTTATAAATAAATACGGTATTTTCTACATTATTTGCACTAAATCCATTATAATTTTTAGATGCATTGACTAATTGTTGTACTCGATTACTATAATAACGGATTTGATTTGTATAACCCATTAAAACTTGAATTCCGTTTTGATTCAAAGTAGAAATCCCATTTGTTAAAGTTGTCATACCAGCATCTAAAGTATTTGCACCTTCGACTAACATAGTAGATCCACCATAGATTTGTTTGACACCATCTTTCAATTGTGTCAAACTACTCGTCAAATAACTTGCTCCTGCTTCTACTTGTACAAGTGCATTATTTAACGTTGTTATCAATGATGTAATTTGTGTTGAAATATCTGTTAATGATGTAATTGTACTATCAATAGCAGTATTATTTGTTTGTAACAATATAATTAAATTTTGATTCGATTGATAAGTTACGCATTCAGGTGTTGTACTAGCTGTTTGACATATTTGTTCTAAAGATTTATTGACAGTTTGTAAACTAGTTATCGCCTTACTATTTTGTTCTTTTAATGCAGTTAACTGGGCAATAGAACCATCAACATCTTTACTTTTCAATAATGTCTGTGCATTTTGTAACTGAGCAATTATTGTTTTTAAACTGCTATCTAATGTCACAGATCCCTCTTCTAACTTAGAAATTGCATTTAATACCTCTAATATGCTATTAGAAAGTTCATTAGAACCTGATTTCAAAGACGCAGCTCCTGCTTGTAATTGTTTTGCTCCTGCTTCTATTTGATTCATACTATCACTTATTGTATTCATAGAAGAAGTAAGCGTATTCATTTTATCAAATATATTAAAATCAGATTCTTCAATTAACTTTGGAGAAATTACCATATAAATATCTCCTAAAGAAAATTTAGTTGTATCATAAGAAATGATTACTTCATTCATTCCTTTTAAAGCTTCAATATTAGTACTTTCATATAAACCAGGAGAAGCAATACCTACTATAATACTTTTAGACCCTGTATCTACAACTTTCCCATTCGTTACTGTAATGTTAAAATTTTCTTTTCCACTAATCATAGTACCTACTGTTACTACAAAAGGAGTATAAATATTTTGAGATTCTATATAAGCATGGTTAATAAATTGTAAATGAATTTCAACTTTACCCTTTTTACCTAATATATCCTTAACTTGTTTTTCTTCACCATCTAAATAATAAGTTGCTTGAACAGAAACAGGTAATTCTTTTTCTATAGAACCTTGATAAAATATATCTTTCCCAACTGATTTCCATGTTAAAACTTGATTTTCTAGACTAAATTTTTCTTTTCCATTGATATTTAAAATTTTTGTAAGTTCTGTATTATCTACAATATCTCCTTCATCAATAGAAAATAAATGATTATTCACTAATGTTTTAATAGGAGACCCAGTATAATCTAAATTGGTATATACAGTTTCTTTTTTCGTATAAGCATTTGCAGAAATAGGCTCTAATAACATAAGACTACCTATTAAAACATAACTCATTATTTTATTTATTTTTTTCATAAACAACATCCTCCTTCTTTTTGGTTGTTTTTAAAATGAATTGATCAAATATAAGTAATAGTGATGGTAAAATCAAAATAACAACCAACATACTAATGATAGAACCACGTGCTAATAACTTACAGATAGATCCAATCATATCAATTTTAGTATAAACTGCTACTCCAAATGTGGCAGCAAAGAAACATAACGCTGAAGTGATAATAGAAGATACTGTCAAATGAAGCGTTTCTTTCATTGCTTTCATCTTATCTGGAATTTGACTTCTTTTTTCCAAATATTTTGTTGACATCAAAATTGCATAATCAATTGTAGCGCCTAATTGAATGGTTCCAACCACAATAGATGCGATAAAAGGTAATTCGGTACCTGTAAAATATGCACAAGCCATATTTAAGAATATTGCGAATTCAATTGCAATAATTAGTATAATTGGTAAACTGATTGATTTTAAAACTATAATCATAATGATAAAGATTACGATAATAGAAGTATAATTTACCATTTTAAAATCGTGATCAGCAATAGTAACTAAATCTTTCATAAGTGGTCCTTCACCAGCCACAATACCATTTGGATCATACTGTTTTACAAGATTAGATATATTTTCAACTTGATTGTTTAATTCATCAGAAGCAATTTCATAAGTAGAATTGATGATAATCAACTGATATTTGTCATTATATAACATATCTTGAACATCATCTGGTAATAACATTTCCATACCACTTTCTAACAAAGTAGATGGCGCTAAAACAAGATCAATTCCTTTTACTTCTTGTAATTCATTTACTAAATCCTGTACTTCATAAGCTGGCATATCCTGGTTGATAATAATGATTTCTGGTGAAACAATATGGAATTTTTCAGCCAACTTAGAATTGGCGATTTGGAATGATAAATCTTTTGGTAAAGATTCATCTAACTTGTAATATATTTTATAATTAGAATTTCCAATATAAGCAGGAATTAACAATAATACAAATACTACGATAATTCCAATATAATGTTTAATAGAAAATGCTTGTAAACGTTTAAATTTTGGAAAGAAATTTTTATGTTTTGTTTTTTCAATAAAATGATCAAATACAAGCAATAATGCTGGAAATAAAGTAAGCACACAAATTAAACCACATACAACTCCTTTGGCCATAACAATACCAATATCATTTCCCAAAGTTAATTCCATCGTACAAAGTGCTAAGAAACCAGCAAATGTTGTTAAAGATGAGCCAATGACAGATTGAAATGTTTGAACAATTGCTTGTGCCATAGCTTCTTTATTATCTTTTTTCTTTTGTTCTAATTTTGCTTGTTCATATTTATGATACAAGAAAATAGAAAAATCAGTCGTGACTCCTAATTGTAAAATTGCTGTAATTGCTTTTGTAATATAACTAATTTGTCCTAAAAATACATTTGTTCCCAT
>CANQAF010000079.1 GCA_947588975.1 uncultured Bacilli bacterium | reverse complement strand
TTACATTTTTATTATAATATATTTTTTCATATAATAAAAGACTGTTTTCAAATTTTCATTTGTCAACAGTCTGAAAGCTTAATTTAAAATTAAGCTTTTTATTTTATGATAGCTCCTGTAGATGGTGCAACATAAATCTGCACTTTGCCAAAATCACGTGTTTGAATGATTGCTACATCAGGCATGGTCCAACCTAAAATTTCATATTCAAGTCCACCAAATTTATTTGGTAAAATCTTTCCACTTTCATTTCCTACTATAGGTTGTTTATCCATAGGATATACTCTCCATGATACTGCATCAGCTGGTAAAATTAATGTTTGTTTTGAATCTATTCTTTCCTCTTCTACTTCACTTTCTTTTTTCCAAACATAACCTCCATCATTACGAATCACATAATCATCTGGTACACATAAATATTCATTCGGTTTTACCGCATTATATAACATATAAACTTGATATTGATTTGGATACCATGTTCCAACATAGGAACCTTTTCCAACTTCTAAATGACAGTGATTTCCAGTTGCATTTCCACTCGTACCTTCTGCACATAATTTTTCTCCTTGTTTGATAACATCTCCTACTTTATGTCTTACTTTATTATCATGTCCAAACATGGCAACTAATTTTGTCACTTCACCATTTGCACATAGTACTGGTTCATTACTTTCAAACCAATACCAATTTCCATAAGATGCACTTAATACTTGTTTAATCGTTCCTGTAAAAGGTGCAAGTACCCAATCAATTCCTGTATCTTCTCCTGCCAAATCAAGTGCATAAGCTCCTTTATGAGTTCCAACATCATATCCTTGTGTAACCGTCATAGTAGGCATTGGAAATTTTGCTTTTTCCATATTTTCCTCCTATCTAGAAGTATTATTTTATACTTCCTACTACATCATATGGAGAAAAAAAGATAATCACCATAACATCAGCCATTGGTAAAGTAAAATTTTTAGAGTACATTACTAATATTTTGTCCATATTTAAAAAACGACTTTGGATGAAATCGTTTTCTATTTTTACTCGAATTTTCCGAGTTTACTATCATTCTGGTGCTGATAGGGAATTCACTAAAACTTTCGACTAATTGATTAAGGATTTAAATAAATCTTCATAAATTTTATTCGCATTAATCAGTTTTACAAATGTGATTTTATGTCTACCTTGAGTAAAAGTAAATGTATTATCTTCATTAATAATTGGACAACTGATTTCCATTGTTTGAAACCATGTATCGTTTATTATATAAGCAATAGCACCGATATCCCAAATAGGATATCTTTTGTGTGGACCCCAAAAGCGATTATAAAACTTATCACATAAGTAATCACATAATTCATTTTTGCCACCAATTTCTACTTGAAGTTCATAAATTGATGTCATTAAATTAGATGTTATAGGAGAACATGGGACAACAGTTAGTTTAACCTTTGAGTAAAAAACTGTTTTCACTGCTTCAACATCTTGTCTAAAATTAAAATCTTTATTATCTCCAAACAAAAAATTGGTTCCGCTCCAAATTACTTCAATTTTATTAATAATCTTGGGTTCTTTTTTTATCGCTAATGCAATATTTGTTAAACAACCTATAGCAACGATATAGATTTTGTCATTTTTCATCGCTAATTCAATTATTTTATCTACCGCATCACTGGTATTTGAATAACCATTGGATAAATAACCTCTACTACCTTTATAAATTAAGCTTTCATCAGAAATATTAAGATATTTAAATATTTTACATGTCTCATTATAACTATCCTCTATTGAATCAGATACACTTTTTTTATAACCACTATGTTTAAATGGAGCTAGTGTTATTGCTTGAATATCAAATATATCTTTATTTTTTAATAGATATGATATTGCAAATAAATCATCTGCCTCATTAAATGTATCCGTGTCCAAAATTACTTTTTTCATAAAAATACTCCATTCTATTATGTATATTACTAATATACAATTATGTTTTCTAAATTGTTTAATATGGCTAAATGTACTAAATCAGTGTAATCTCTAATATTTCCTTCTTTAGCCAATTCTGGATTAATTTCCCTCCATTTTTTTCTGTCATACCAAATAATGCCCATTTAATATATCAACCTCTTCTACATATACATATTATTTTTCAGTTAATAAAGGAGTGCGACAACTTTATTTTATTAATTTTTTTTGCTTTTCTTGTTTGTATAAATATTCTTCTATATGTATTTGATGATAGTCTGGATCGTAATTTTGTAAGTTATTGAAAAAATCCATCATAATAGCATTAAAAGGTTTATATCTACTACGAGCATTTCGTATTCTAATACTTCTTAAATGGGGATATGAGTCTTCATAATAAGTAAATCTTAATTTATAATATTCTCCTTCATTACTAATTGTCATAGAATCAGCATTTCTATAGTCAAAAGAAATACTATCATCACTAATCCAAATAATTTTTTTATTGTTAAAAACTTTTTGATATAATTTACTATTTTTTAGTTTTTGATTTGCTTCAAAAATTTGTGTATATAATCTTCTTTTTTCATTAATGTCACTACATTGTGACAAATCATAATCATTTACTTGAAATACATTTCCATTTTTAAATGATTGATATAATGCATCGAATAAATTATAAATCACCATATTTTCTTTTGTTATAAAAAAATCGGTTTCCTGATTTCTATCAAATGAAGTAAAATATAAATCACCATTATCACAATATATTATTCCTAATTTTTTATTGCCATCTATCAAATAATAATTATAAAATTCACTATCACTTAAATTATTTCTTAATATCTTCAATATCATCACCTTCTTATTGTTTTTAACAATATGCAAGTGTGTTTTCTAAATTGACAAAATATATCAATTAAAATCTATAAAAATTATAACATAAATTCAAACATTTTAAAACTCGAACTACAAAGGTCCGAGTTTGGTATCTATCTGGTGCCGACTGTCGGATTCGAACCAACGACCTACGCGTTACGAGTGCGTTGCACTACCAACTGTGCTAAGTCGGCATCTGGTGCAAAAGATGGGACTTGAACCCACACGAGATATTCTCACAAGCCCCTCAAGCCTGCGTGTCTACCAATTCCAC
>CANQAF010000078.1 GCA_947588975.1 uncultured Bacilli bacterium | reverse complement strand
GTGAATTGGGATTATATGATGGAAAAAATTCGTAATAGTAAAAGGCAAATTAAAGTTTTAAACCTATTTGCATATACAGGAGGCGCTACTATGGCATGTGCCGCTGCTGGAGCGAGTGAAGTGGTACATGTAGATGCTTCTAAAGGAATGACGGAATGGGCAAAAGAAAATATGCATCTTTCCCATTTAGAAGATTGTAAAATTCGTTTCATTGTAGATGATTGCTTAAAATTTGTAGAACGTGAAGCTAGACGTGGCAACAAATATGATGTGATCATAATGGATCCGCCTTCTTATGGTAGAGGTCCTAGTGGTGAGGTATGGAAATTTGAACATAATATTTTTCATTTGATTCAAGCGTGTATGAAGATATTAAGTGATAACCCATTATTCTTCTTAATTAATTCTTATACTACCGGAATTTCTGCAACTGTATTAGAAAATATATTAAAAACAACGATATTACCGGTTTATCCCAACGGAAAAGTAGAAGCAGGAGAAATTGGGTTACCAATTGAAACGAATTCTATGGTATTACCATGTGGTATTTATGGTAGATTTGAGAATCAATAGGTTAATAATATAAGTAAAAAGGTACCAATAAAGTGGTATTTTTTTTTTAGGGGATTAAACTTGACAAATAGTTTTGAGGCTGTTATTAATAGAAAGGATAAAAAGGGGAATAAAATATTATTATTACTTGGCATTACATATCTAACTCTTAGTAAAAAGAAAGAAGCCTAATACTTCTTTTTTTACTACTATCAAAATAAATTGACAAAAATAAAATGTAAAGCTATACTTTACTATGGAAAGGAACTATAAAGGAAATGATATAAAATCATTTTTGAGCCAATCATGGAAAATAGAAAATTAAAATTAAAAAATATTATTTTAACTATATTGATTGTTATATTTTTAATATCTTCTATTATATTAGGCATTTATTTTCTTCATTTGTATCAAAATAAAAAAAATTATAAGTCATTAATCGATAAGGTAGTACAAATAGAAAAAAATAAGGGTCAAGAAGAGGAAAAGATTACAATTGATTTTGAAACACTACAATCTATTAACAGTGATATTATTGGGTGGATTCGTTGGAACCATAATAAAGTAAACTATCCTATTGTTCATACAAAAAATAATGATTATTACTTAACGCATTCATTTGATAAAAAATATAATCAAGCAGGTGCTATTTTTATGGATTATCGTAATACATCATTAGATAACCAGAATGTAGTTTTGTTTGGACATTCTATGTTAGATGGAAGTATGTTTGCGTCAGTTGCAGATGTATTTGAAGAAGGCTTTTTTGATACAAAAAATAATGATATTATTGAGGTTATTGATACCAATAATACTGTATATCATTATCAAATATTCAGTTACTATCGTATTGAAAAAGAGGAATACTATATTACTCCTACCTTTGAAAGCGAACAGGAATATATGACATTTTTAAGTACCTTGAAACAAAGAAGTTACAAAGATTTTGGAGTAGAACTTTCTATCGATGATACTATTTTAACATTATCAACATGTTATGGAATTGGTAACACATCACAGCGTATGGTAATTCACGCAAAAAGAATATAGATATTCGAATGAAGAATATCTTTTTTTATATATTTCAAATTCAATAAAAATTGACAAATAGTTCGGGGGGGGGGTATACTATTATTAATAGAAAGGAAAGTTGAAATGAAAAAAACAAAAAAAATATTATTATCTATGATTTCTTTATTTGGAATGGCATTTATGACCAATGGAGTAAAAGCAGATGAATTGAATTCTCAATTTATTGAAAATTTATGTGTTACGAAAGTGGGGAATCAATTTACTGTTCAGTTTGATGCCAAACAAGACATTAATGTTAGAGGCGCTATAAATATTGATATCTATGATGATATTGATGGTTCACAACGTCTTTATGGACGTACATGTAATAATGGTGTATGTGATCAGCAACATACTAAAATCATTGAAAAGAGTTCTACTTGTAGTATTGACGAAGTAGAAGGAACTGAGTTAACTCCAAATGAAAAAATTGCAAAAGGGGAAACAGTAGCTAGCTATAATACAATTGAGTATAGTAAAGAAGATTTTTTGAAAGCTGAGAATCTTGCAATACAAATTCATATTTATGATACCAGTTATCATTATGAAACAATTACATATAGTTTAAAAGATAACAAAGTAATTTCTGTTGATCAGGGATATGACAAACTAGGTGCTATTATAGAACAACTTGTTGCTAAATATGATAATTTAGCTGGTATGGGATTTGCTGGTGAAGAGTTGCCAAAAGACATAAATATTCCATTTGAAGTAGCTTTATCAGAAAATGTTTTTACTATTAAGCTAGTTTGTATTGAAAATTGGATGGATAAAACGATCGATCAAATCTTAGCTGAAATTGATGAAGAGTTGAATGCAGATGCAAAAGAATTAACAGGATCTGTAGATGAAGAAAATTCACTTGTGGATAAAGATGCACTAGCGGCTATTCAAAAAGATAAATATCAAGCAACATTTGAATATACAGTTTATAACGAAGAAGCAGATCAAGAATATGTAGAATATGCATGGACATTTGATGGAAGTCAAATGACATCAAGTGATTATGCTGTAGATTTACAACTTACAGTAGGAAATAGTAAAAATAAAGAAACAATTGAAAGTTTATTAGAAAATAAAGAAAAATCACTTGTTTTAGAATTTGCGCATCATGGAGAATTACCAAAAGGAACTAGTGTAAAAGTATATGTTGGAAATAAATACAACGATGGTGACTATGTAACATTATATTACTATAATGAAGAAACAAAAGCATTAGAAGAAGCAGTAGCTAATATCGAAGTAAAAGATGGATATGTTGAATTTGGCTTAGAACATTGTAGTGAATATGTATTAAATATTTCTACAAAACCGGAAGAAATTGTAGAACCAGAAGTACCTACAAATTCACAACAAGCAACACAAGAAAATAAAGCACCAAATAATGCTCAAACATCAAGTATGAATGTAGTGTTCTATAGTGGATTATCTGTTATCTCATTATTAGGAATTGCATATCTATTAGTAAATAAAAAGAAACAAGCATAATAAAATAAAGAAAGATATTCGCATGAGGAATATCTTTTTTTCATATATTGAATTAGGTGAATTTATGCTAAGATATAAGTTAGGTACACTTTTATTATTGGTGTTTGGAATATGTAGTTTTTATTTTGTATCAATTGGTGCAGAAGAGAATGAATTTCCTTTATTGGGAAAAGTTATTTATATAGACCCTGGCCATGGAGGTATCGATTAAATCCAAAAATAGAAGAAATGGCTATTTTGGTAAGCAAATACAAGGGTTTAAGGTACTTG
>CANQAF010000077.1 GCA_947588975.1 uncultured Bacilli bacterium | reverse complement strand
ATTTTAGTTTCTACTAGTGATGGAAAATATGTATCAAGAGCGTAATAATCAATCAGATGATTGATTATTTTTCTTGCGCTATAAAATGAAATATGTTAGAATAAATAATTAACAATGAGGTGGAAAGATGAAAGCAGAAATAATACAGATGATTGTGAATGAAGTTCCAAATTTAGATATGGTTAAAATAATAATTGAAAGTTTAAATCATTTAGCTATGAATGATATAAGATTATTATTACAAGAACTCAAGAATTGTGGCTATAATAAATCTGCATATAGAATTGCTACCGATTCAGATGTATTAAAAAAAAGAACTACTGAAGAGCAAGTTAGATTAATAGAAGTTCTCAAGAATTGCGAGTATAATGAATATGCATATGGAATTGTTGTTGATCCAAATGTATTAGAAAAAAGAACAACCGAAGACCAAATCAGATTAATGGAAACCTTCAAGAGCTGTGACTATAACGAATATGCATATGGAATTGTTGTCGATCCAAATGTATTAGAAAAAAGAACAACCGAAGACCAAATTAGGTTAATGGAAGCTCTCAAAAATTGTAACTATAATGAATATGCATATGAAATTGTTATCAATTCTGATGTATTAGAAAAAAGGACAACTGAAGAGCAAGTAAGATTAATGGAAATCCTCAAGAATTGTGGGTATAACAAATATACTTATAGAATTATTATCACTTTTATTGTATTAGAAAAAAGAACTACTGAAGACCAAATTAGGTTAATAGGAACTCTCAAAAATTGCAATTATAATGAATACGCATATTATATAGCTACCAATTTAGTTGTATTAAAAGCAAGAACCATGGGAGATCAAATTAGATTAATGGAAGCTTACAAGAATTGCAATTATAACAATATGCATATTTTATCGTTACTGATCCAAATGTATTAGATGAAAGAACAACCGAAGACCAAATTAGGTTAATAGAAACTCTCAAAAATTGCGATTATATTGAAAATGCATGTCATATAGCAGTAGATTCAACGGCATTAATTACGAAAACTATTACAGAACAAATAGAATGTATGCAACATGCTTATGAACAATCTAAAATGCAACAAGAAGAACAACAAAAAGTTTATCTTAGTGAAAATATAAAAAATATCGAAACTTTAGAGGAAATGAAAAATTATATTGATTATTTAATTGAACAAAATGGAAAAGATGCAGATATTGAAGGGAATACTTTGGTATATAAATATCAATCAAATCGTGAAGAAAATAAATAATGTAAAAGATAATGTAGAATCATTATCTTTTTGAATATTTTATTGTATAATACGTGTAGGTGGTAAGAAATGAAAGATCACAAAGTAGCACTTATTACAGGTGCAGGAATTGGAATTGGAGCATCAATTGCTTTAGAATTTGCCAAAAAAGGTTATTTTTTAGTTTTAAATTATCATACTAGTGAAAAAGAAGCTAACAAATTAAAAGATGAGTTGATAAATCAATATGGAATTCAAGCGATTACTTGTAAAGCAGATATTTCAGTTGAAAATGAAGTACAATCTATGGTAGAAAGTGCGATACAAACTTTTGGACATATCGATGTACTCGTCAATAATGCTGGAATTGCAATTGATACTTTATATGAAGAAAAAACAGTCGAAAACTTTAGAAAAACATTGGATGTCAATTTGATTGGAACATTTTTAGTGAGTAAATATGTAGGTGATATTATGTATGATGCTAAGCAAGGAACAATTATCAATATTGCATCTACCAATGGAATCGATGAATATTTTCCAATGTGTCTTGATTATGATGCATCGAAAGCTGGTATGATTTCTCTCACCCATAATTTAGCATTACAATATGCTCCTTATATTCGTGTCAATGCTATTGCTCCTGGTTGGGTAGCAACTGAAAACGAAATAAAAGAATTGGATCAATATTATATTGTA
Source organism: uncultured Bacilli bacterium (assembly GCA_947588975.1). Taxonomy (GTDB): domain Bacteria; phylum Bacillota_I; class Bacilli_A; order RF39; family UBA660; genus UBA5026. Next base: position 1,482 of record CANQAF010000077.1, on the reverse strand, counting down.
TCCGAACAAGATAAAATTTTTTTAAAAAGATTTGGTCAACCTGAAGAAATTGCGAAAGTAGTTACATTTTTAGCAAGTGAAGACGCAAGTTTTATCAATAATGCAGTCATTCGTGTAGATGGAGGACAAAGATGAAAGAGATGTTTCAAGAATTAGGTGTATCTGAACAAGTACAAGAAATGGTTAAGGAAGCAGAGGAAGTATTACAACCTGAATTTAAAAAAATAGATGCCTTAGCAGAGTATCACAGCATAAAAGTATTAAATGCATTTCATAAGTATCAAATATCGGAAACACATTTAGGTAGCACAACAGGATATGGTTATGATGATATTGGAAGAGATACGATTGAAAAAGTATTCGCGGAAGTTTTAGGTGCAGAAGATTGCCTAGTCCGTAATCAATTTATTTCAGGATCCCATGCATTAACAGTTGCCTTTTTTGCACTATTAAGACCTGGGGATACCTTACTTAGTATTTCGGGAGAACCTTATGATACTCTACATGAAGTCATTGGCATTCGTGAAAATCCAAGTTCCTTAGCGTCTTTTAAAGTACATTATTCACAAATTGATTTAATCAACGATAATTTTGATATCGAAAAAATCCAATCATTTTTAAAAGAGCATAAAACAAAAGTAATTGAAATTCAAAGATCAAAAGGATATTCTACTCGTAAAAGTATTTCTTTAGAACAAATAGAAGAAGTGATTCAAAAAATAAGAGAAGTAGATCAAGATGTTATCATTATGGTTGATAATTGTTATTGTGAATTTGTCAGTGAATATGAACCCTTACAAGTAGGAGCGGATATAATTGTTGGATCTTTGATTAAAAATTTGGGTGGAGGAATTGCACCCAATGGTGCTTATATTGCAGGACGTAAAGATTTAGTTGCACTTGCAGCCGATCGTTTAACAGTGCCTGGTGAAGGGAAAGAAGTGGGCCCTAGTCTAGGAGTGAATAAGTTATTATTACAAGGGTTATTCTTTGCACCTACAGTCGTAGCTAGTAGTTTAAAAACAGCTATTTTAGCAAGTTATTTATTAGAAAAATTAGGATACACTGTAGAACCAAAGGTAAGTGATAAACGTGCTGATATTGTTCAGATGATTACATTTGGAAATCCAGATGATTTAATTCATTATTGTCAGGGAATTCAAATGGGGTCATATGTGGATGCTCATTCGATTCCAATCCCATGGGATATGCCTGGATATGAAGATCAAGTGATTATGGCATCTGGTAGTTTTACACAAGGATCATCCATTGAATTATCTTGTGATGGACCAATTCGTCCACCATATATTGCCTATATGCAGGGAGCTTTGACATATCCAGCAGGTAAATTGGGTGTAATGAAGGCAATTTCATATTTATTGGAAACAAAAAAAGTATAAAAAAGATTGACAATCATAAAATAGTTCTGTATACTATTAAAGAAAGTTAAAAAAGGAAAGCAGAAGTATCCACTTCTCACCC
>CANQAF010000076.1 GCA_947588975.1 uncultured Bacilli bacterium | reverse complement strand
GAAGCTATGCACGGTACCATCTTAGGTGTATTATCTAGAACAATTATGTTATACATTGGATGTTCACTTAAAATTGGCATGTGGGGATTAGTGCTTGCAACTGCTACGAATATTATATTAGTAACCATGCATCAAGCAAAATATGTAAAAAAAGCATTTTATTAAAAAGGACAGCAATACATTCTGTCCTTTTAATTTTTCTAACATGTTTCTTCACTTAATTGAATATTTGCTGTTTGTCCTCCCGTTTTTGGAATATTATTTCCACTTGAAAATATTACATTTGGAGCATAATAGATATAACCATCAGTTATTTGATTATGTAAATCTGTTATTCCGATTATGGTGGAACGGCAAATATAAATATTCCCATTACGATTATTTAGTATGCCTATCACATCAGATGAAATAGTTGCATTTTCAATATAAAGATTTCCACTATTGTTATTGTTGATACTTTGGTAACCACCAACATATGTACCACCATTTATTTTCATATCACCACTACTTGAGTTTTGAATTGCCCCATTATTTTGACCTCCATATATACATAAACCACTTGTTGTTTGAGAAGCATCATTCGTACAATTGTTAGCATTATTTCCAGTAATATTTGCCGATGATGTACTATACATTAAAATTGCCGGTTCCCATATTTCTGATAGTGATGAAATATAGATTGGTTTATCTGTTTGTTCAATTTCTAATTTAGATCCTTGAAAATAGATTGCGTTAGACTTTCCTTCAATAATTCCTCCTCTTATTATTCCAATACCATATTGATTATTAACTGCAATTCCTGAATGCACTGTCCCTTTAATGATTCAACCATTTATAACAAACTTTGCTCCCTCTACATTATTGCTTCCAATCCCATATGGCCCTTCTATATGTGTTCCATCATTGACTTCCATGTATCCTCTATTGTAGATTGCTGAAGCAGCGTCACTTTCATTTATCAATGGCTTTAATATTTTCACATGGTCTAAAGTAAGATGATTTTCATTTCCTAAACCTGCTTGTACTTCAATTGTTCCATCTAGTTTGGTTGAAGTAATATGTAATGAACCTTCTATAGTAATACTACGATTGGTATTGGTGTTGTTACTCGTAATTTTCTTACCATTTAAATCTAATATAACATTCGTATCTTTTTTAAATGTTACTAAGTTGTCCAATGTTTCATCATTCATCATAATAATTGTTGTTTTTGTATGATCTAAATGATTTACACTATCTTCTAAACTATTATCAACTCTGCATATCGTATCTCCATATATATGCTCTAATTTTAATGTATTTTCTTCTATTGTTACACTTGTGCCATTATTACAACTTATACTTTTGATATTTGTTGCATCTTCCAATAGAATCTCAGTATTATTTACTTTTCCTAATTCTTGTTTTGTACTTTCTCCATTCTTTATAATAGTCAGTGTTGGTTCTTCTTTACAATAGGAAGATTTTGATTCCTCTGCTTCTGTTCCATCATAATCAATAGAATGATCATTGACACAAAGATGTGCGTTTACTACTTCCATATCTTTAATCTCTACATATCCTTGAGTCGGTCCTTTTCCTTTATATTCTATATTTTCTAATTCACTTACTTCATAGATTCCATCTAAAAATCCACCCATACTAATATCTAGTTCTGATTCTATAATTGATTGTTCAATTGCATCCACATATCCTTGTGCGCTAGATAATGCTGCACTCTTTCTTGCATCTTCAATGACTCCCATAATTAATGGGGTTGTGATGACTGCTATAATTCCTAATATTACGATTACTGCAAGTAGTTCAATCAATGTAAATCCTTTTTTCATATTTTCTCACTCCTTTAGACAATAAAAAAGAGGGTATTACCCCCCCCCCGTTTGCTAAAAGCATACTTTATATTTTCTGCTCATCACAAACTATTTTATGATTTATTTGACAATTTCATATTATCATATTTTTCTTAGTTTGACAAGAATATTCTATCTACTTTTATTTACTCTTTTTATAATAGTTAATAAAATGACTATTTTAATATTCATTAATTTATTTTAAGAAGTCGCGCTCCGAAGTCAGCGTTCACAGTCAAAGGCGCAGGATCAGTCGATAAACCCCACAAACCACAATGAGTACCATAATACCAATTACCGCCGACAAGAGTTATTCTATTTCCAGAATTTTGCCAATATCGGTCTGGAATATATGTGTTACTACTTCCATTTAAAGCTATTGGTAACCCAATTAATGGGTTATTTTTATCATAACCTAATTTAGTTATATAATCATTACTAGAAGCATTTGTATATCCTATTCCTTTGTAACACCCATCAAATGTATCTGATTCATATTGATTTGGATCATAACATACGTATGCTACTCTATCTTTAATATTAATTCCATCTACAAATTGCCATACATTTCCATAAATATCTTCTATTCCTCGATATATCATAGAATATGTCCCATCATTATTTAATGTTCCTGATTTCATTCCTAATTCATTACATTCCCCGCTTGTATTTGCTACAGTATTTTCACTATTTCCTTTTCCTAATTTTTCCTGTGAATCATAATCTGCATATTCTACTAAATATAATAATTGAATGATAAAATAATGATAATCTAATTGACTGAATTCTGAGCCTAACTTTCTTGCATATTCTCTAAATTGTATAATATTGGTATTTACCAATGGTTGTACTCCACTTTTACTATGTACTTTGGCATCTTCTCCCATTGACATCGTATATCTTCCTATCGAAAATGCATCACTTCTTGTATATCCCTCTAGATTTTTATTTGATATTAGAATATATTCATATCCACCCTCTTGATATCTCTTATAATAGAATGTTGGTATATATGTTAATACTTCTCCATTACTTCCATCAAAATCAAATGTTTGAGGATTATCATTATACCAACTTGTAATTTCTTTTTTCTTCACATCATATGTATATGATTCTATTTCACTCCATGGATAGATTGCATCAAAATCATTTCTAACTTCTGTTGTTATTTCTCCTATTTGGGCATTTGCTTGTAATCCCTCTCCATCTTCTATTCTCTCCCATGCTGTTGTACTTTCTTCTATCTTTCTTCTTACTCCATAGATCTTAGTTGTCATATTTTTCTTTTCTGATTCTTCTATTGTACATTCTTCTTTTGTTATGATTGTTGGTTCTTCTTCTAAGAATTTCTTTTCGATACAGTAATTTCCATATTTTGCTATAATACTCATATTTCCTTCTGTATCAATAAGTAGTGTTCCACTTTCTGGTTTACTTCCCTTAATCTCTAAGTCATCACTTGTTAAATCTATTTCTTTCTTTCCTGTTCCATCCATCATGCCTTCTATTTGATATTGTTCTCCTGCTTCTAAGAGACCATTTACTGATTGAATGGCAGAATTCTTTCTTGCATCTTCAATAACTCCCATAATTAATGGGGTTGTGATGACTGCTATAATTCCTAATATTACGATTACTGCAAGTAACTCAATCAATGTAAATCCTTTTTTCATATTTCTCACTCCTTTAGACAATAAAAAAAGAGGGTATTACCCCCC
>CANQAF010000075.1 GCA_947588975.1 uncultured Bacilli bacterium | reverse complement strand
GGGAAAAGAATCTGAAGGGGAGGAAACCGGCGGGGCATTGAGACAAATGTATAAATGTCGGGAAAACTGCAAATTCTAATTTATCATCCAAACAATGTATATCAGAACAATGCAACATTGATAGCATACATATTCCCCGTGACGATATTTTTTGGTCACTAAAAGAACATCACCGCTGACACGTCCACAATTTCGTAAGCGTGAACTTTCAACGTTTTCCGAACTTTCCAAAATCGATTGTGCTGAAAATGCGGAAAGTTTATATTCCCCATAATTCAAGGAGCATAACAAATCTGATTATCTGCACAATAAACATTTTAGACACAATAGGACTTCTAAAATGCTTAAAATGTTTATAGTTCACACTCCTGCATTTCAATTCGGCGATAGCCGATTTCTGCCGTAAGGCAGCCCCATATGCTCTTTTGGTGTCAGGCTTGCGCCAAAAGTGCTATGGGGTTACAAGCGGCAATTTCGCTGTTTGTAATTTGCTCTCCGCACATTTGTTCCTGCGGTATCCTTACCGTTCAGGAACAATTTCAGCTCTGCTGTTCGTACTGCCAGACAACATCAATACACCTTAGTATTGCCGCTGAAACGCTTTGCATTTAACTCTCTGAGAGTCCTCTGCACAGGTATCAATATCTCTTTGTGATGCAGGTATAGTTTATTGCACAGCCGTACAAAGGCTTGCTTTATGCTTTCTTCGGGTATCAGTTTTGACTGACAGCAGTCGGATCTGAGAAGGTGTTCTCTGCATATCCAATAACATTTTCCGTTTATCTTTCTGATCAATTTTCAATTCTCCGTTCACTAACTTGTATCCGAAAGGCGGCGTATTCAATTTCATAGTGCCGTTTTCCATTCTTTTCTTAATGCTCCACCGCATATTCTGAGAGATCGAAGTTGATTCTTCCTGCGCAAGTGCGCCCATAATGGTTATCATCAGTTCGTCGGGAATATTGGCGGTATCTATGTTCTCTTTTTCAAAGTACACCGAGATACCTAAGCCTTTAAGCTCTCTTATGCTTTGCAGGCAGTCTTTTGTGTTTCGTGCAAAACGGCTCACAGACTTTGTGTAAATCCGGTCTATCTTTCCTTTTCGGCAGTCTTTCATCATGCGCTGAAATTCCTCACGCTTGTCCTGACAAGTACCTGTTATGCCCTCGTCTGCGTAGATGTCGGCAAGCGTTTCTTTGTCAGAGCAACTGAGCATCTTGGTATAGTATTTCACCTGCGCAGCGTATGAATGAAGCTGATCTTCGCTGTTTGATGATACTCTACAGTATGCCGCACAGCGGAGTTTGCCGACAAGGCTTGTATCTTTTGTTGCTTCGATGACCGTAACATTTGCCACTTTCTCTCGCTCCTTTCCGAAAAGTTTTCCTTTCCACAAGAATACCACAACAGCGGTTATTTTGGTATCACCATATCCAACAGATTTTCTTCTTAATTTTTGTGCTTATTTCTTGCCGTTTCTTTTATCCGATTCACCGGCTGCAACGCAAAGGCACATAGTGAACATTCCCACTATCGAGCCTACAAACAAACCGACTATAAACTGTATCATATTCTCACCTCCGATCCTGACTTTCGCGAACTGTCTGTTCGTTAAGTTTATCTATCTTGTTTTTCTGCTCATCGGATATTACTCCGCTTGCTTTTAATCTTTCGGTCATTGCCGACATTACCGCCAACATATATTCTGCCTGACCGGGTCTGTTCATTTTATGATCGCCTCACTTTTTTGATTACCGCTTATGTACACTCAGACATCTCCCTGAGCTGCCGCGCTGCTTGGAGTATGACTTTTCACTGTGATTTCTTTCTCTTGCACGCCTTAGAACAGAAAATAACATCGCACATTCTTTCCGACCACACGCAATTTTTGCAAGACTTTTTCAAGTAATCATTTTTTATAGCGAGGAACGGCTTTCTGATCTCGTCCCATTCTGTTTTTTTATTATCCATAATATCACCTTTTCTATCAGTTTTTCATAACTGACCGCAAAGCTTTATACCTTGCGGTCAGCTTAATACGTTTTGCCTTTTTTGGACTTTGCAGACTGCGGTCAGCTGAACCGCATCATGGGCATCTCACCCCTCTCTTTGGAGCCGCCCCCATTGTTTGAGACTGTGGCTGGACGGAAGTATCATTGTCATCATGCGTTTCATCGCCTTTCGGATAGCTGCTCCGAATTTTGGATCTTCATATTGTGCGCTCGCTCATTCAAGGTCGTGGCGTATGGATCATTTGGCTGCCGAGATTTTATACCGACCGCATGAATAACGTATCTGCAAAGTTTATATTCAATTGTCAAGTTTTTTGAAAGCCGCTTATTACCGCTTTCATATGTATAGGAAGAAAAAACGGGTTTTGAACAACTTTTTTTGCAAAATTTTTTAAAATTCGTGAAAACAGTACAAAATCACACTCTGATTTTAGTGTAAAATGACTATAAAATATTTGCTTGCCGCCATACCGACTATCTGCTCTCCGTAAAGATAAAAAGTAAGCGACAAGCATTTTTAACCACGACCTTTAATAAATAAAAGACATGGATTTTTACTTATAAATAAAAAAAACGCCGACAGAAATATTTCCACATAATGTAGAAATATCCTGCCGACGTCCTCAGTGTAAATCCTGTGATGTCGGGTACAGTCTACTTAAAATTGAACGGACTTATCGCCCGATATTAAAACGCTTTGGCGATGAATATTTTATCGTTTTTCTATCCGGCTCCATTTTTCTATAAGATAATTTACAAATGCCGAGCAAGAAACAAGCATATACTTGGCATCTTCAGCCGGTGCTTCCTTAAAATCTATACCACCATGACGTATTCCTTGTTCATCGGAAGTGTATCCATACAGTGAGTTAAATGCACTTTCCATAGCAGGGTGAATGTATACTCCATTCTCTTTTAGTCTTTTTATGGCAAAACCTAAAGTAGCACCCTTCCCGGATGTCGAAGTAATAATACAGCATATTGCCTCAACTGCGCTTATTGATTCTTTTATTGAATTTTTATAGTCGGGATTTTCTCTGTCGGAATAATGTTCTAACGCTTTTTGAATATGCTTATTAACACTATCATAAGGAGTGCTTGCAGCATTCTCTATAGCGTTGATCTCCAGTTCATTGGATATCGGCGCAACTTCGCCGTTGATCACCCTATATCCTGATTTTTCTTGTTCAAGAAGATCATTGTATTGTTTAGTCCGTACAGCTCTCGCATCTTCATTCAAAACAGATAAGTGATTTTCTATAAAATCATAGATAATATACCAGGGAGTATCTTTCAGTATCAATTCTTTTAAATACTTTGTTTTGCCGGTCTGATCTATATCTGCACCGAATTTGTCAAGCAAAAGATCTTCCACTAAAGGCTCTCCATTTAATGATTTGCCTATCCTGTCTGAGCCTAATCCGCCAGCTTTGATCTCTGTACTATAAAACAAATTCCATATTCGTTGTCTCAACCTGTCGGAAACAGTTTCAATCTGAATTGGCTGCTCAGGTTTATAATTATACTTTTCAGAAAACATTACTATCAACTCGCTTAAAATGTATGTCCTATCATCCTCGCAGACAGTATCTTTCCGCGCATATAATAATTGGTATTTCTTTCCTAACGCATGATAACTATTTATTATGATT
>CANQAF010000074.1 GCA_947588975.1 uncultured Bacilli bacterium | reverse complement strand
GCCCGCCATTGGGAGACGCCTGTTGTCCCTGAGTCTGACTTGACTGCGGCTGAACCAAAGGTTTTGCCGATGTATTATTGAACCAAAGGTGAAGAGCGTTTGCGGAGAACTCTTTGCCGAGACGTGAACCGTTGAGCGAAACATGATTGTTATGGTCAACGTATGTTGCCCCATACAATCTGCCGTCATCGTTATACCGTAGAACAAGGTCGATACCTTTCTCTTTGAGTCTGGCAATGAAGTCGCCTTTACCGGTAGATGCCGCCATAGCATCAGATACAAGCCGTTTTGTCGGCTTGATGTCGATTTTATCCTTGTCGCGCTCAAATTTATTCTCAATGGCTGTTCTGCTTGCAAACTTGCCGAGTCGTGAGGCTTTGAGAGGCGTGGCTATGGTATTGCCGTTGTCATCGGTGGCGAAATAGACCAGTCCGTGATATTCACGGCCATAGACTTTGCCGTCGGTCAATTCGCATCTGACGTTATACAGTCCGAGTATGGCATTATATTCGCCTATGCTCTGGAACTGCCAGCGCATACCCACCAGCTTGACGGTGTTCTGAACCTGACGCTTTATGTCACCGTTGGGGTCGACCTTGGTTATCGGAGTGTCGGGAGATACCTTTTCACGTTGAGCCTTATGAAGTCCGTATTTCTCTTCAAGTTCGGTAGTAATCTTCTTGCTCCGGCGGAACAGAAAAGACTGGTCGAGGCGTTTGCCCTGCTCGTTGACATTTACCGTCACTATATGGATATGGTGCCGATCGATGTCCTCGTGCTTATATATAATGTATGGCTGTTCACCGAAACCGAGCTTGTCGAGATACTCGCGGGCAAGGATTTCAAAATCCTGATCCGTGAGCCTGTCATCGGGATGCGGATTGAGTGAGATATGGAGAACCGGCTTCTTTGTCTTACCCATTTTGGGCATAAAAGCCTTGAAGTTCTCCGCCATTGCTCCAATATTTATATTGCCGTCTGCCGGCAATACAATCTTATTGGCACCCAACACACGTCCGTGTTTCTCATTCATTTGTAGGCTCGACACCGGGGCGCCTTGCCGCATTTCTGCGGTAGGTTTCCCCGAGTCTGCCCCCGAACCGGACTTACACCTTTCAGCGTATCCGGCTCTCCATTGGTATATACTCTAACGCTCACTTTCTTTGATTTTGGCATAACACTCCGCACATACGGCTACCGTTTTACGGTGCCGATACAGCATCTGTCGCCCCCATGGGGTATCGCCATTAACTGTCTTTAATGTGCGAATATGGTGCATAACGAGAGGTCCCTTAGCCCCACAGACTTCACATATGCAAGACCTTAGCCTATCCGCAAGGGTGGCTTTTGGAAGATACATTGTGCATGGGAGACGGTCACAGAAATCGAATTCTGACGGTTTTCGTCTTTTGAAACCTCCGTTGTATAGTGTACGAGTTCGGTCTTTCCCTTTCTCGTCTTTATAAGACACTGTGAACACCTTGTCTTTTTTATATTTGGCAAGGATGCCCTGCACAGTACTGTTAAGTTTCTGAGCAAGTGTCTTGTAAAGGCTATACGACATTATGTAGCCAAAACCTGCGCAGGCTTCGGAGGAGTTGTTGGCAAAACCGTAATAGTTGTAGAAACCTCTGATTTCAAGGTCATATTGAGCGACCATTTCATGTGGTTTCATTCCTATCATCGGGGTTCTTGCTTTCGGTTTCCAAACTTCTTTGCCTTTTTCTTGGGTAAATTTTACCGCTCCGAGTTCAATCAGTTTCTTTCTGACAGTTTCGGACGATAGATTTACTTTGACTACACCTACAAACATACGTTGGATGACACCTCGCTTGTTTCTTTTTGTATCATCCAATGTTTGGACGGTGATGTCAAAGCCAAGAAATTTTGCGTTCTCTGACGCATGGGTTATCAAGGTCTTTTCAGCGGATAGTTCAAGGTGCAGTTTTTCACTCATATATTGTGTGATGTCTGCCTTTATACTTTTGCTGTCGGCTTTCGACCCGATGACCCCAATCAAGAAGTCATCCGCATATCTGACATATTGAAGTCTGCGATAGTTCGCATCCATCTGTAGCCCTGCGGGTACTGAAAGACATTTTGCCTGCAATTCCTTAATCCGTTCAAACAAGCAGGCTTTCACCGTCTCATCTGTTTCGGATTTCCATTTCTTGCGCACTTTCGCGAGTTTCTTTTTAAGACTGTCGTATTCGGGATTTACCTTACGTTTATTCCCTTTCTTGAAATTTTCAGCGTATTCTGCCATGTATTTATCGAATTGGTCGAGGTAAATATTGGCGAGAATAGGGCTCACAATACCACCTTGCGGTGTTCCCGAATAGGTGTTGTGATAGTGCCAAATCTCAAGATAACCTGCACGGAGAAATTTCCATATCAGACGGATAAACCGCTCGTCGGCAATACGCTTACGGAGTATGTCCACAAGTACAGAGTGGTCAATGTTGTCGAAGAAGCCTTTTATGTCCCCTTCGATAAACCACCTGCTACCCGTGAACCGTTTCTGAAGACTGTTCAGTGCGGTGTGGCAGCTTCGGGATGGTCTGAAGCCATGTGAGGTATCCTCAAAGTATCCCTCATAGATAGCTTCCAAAATCATCCTTGCCACCTCTTGCACCAGTTTATCTTCGATTGTAGGTATGCCGAGAGGTCGGAGTTTTCCGTTTTTCTTAGGAATATAGACCCTCTTTGCAGGGTTAGGAATGTAACTCTCATCTTTTAGCGAAGAGATAAGAGCGTTGATTCTCTCCAGCGACATTCCGTCTATGGTCTTTCCGTCCGAGCCGGGTGTCATGTTGCCAGGCTTGGATTTTATGCGCTCATACGCTACCATAAACAGTTCTTCGTTGAAGAACAATCGGTAAAGCCGCTCATACTTGTAGTCAGCATCGCTACTGTGTGAGCATAGAGTGTTCAATATTATCTCTGGATTTCTCATACGTCTCTCACGTTATCCGTTGATTACATTGAAGATACCAACTGCGTCCCTTTGCCATGTACAGGGCGTTACCCTGCTCGGACTACTATGGACGCTCCGTTGCCATGTCGGATATTCAGAACCGAAGTCCATAGCCTTGCGGCATTCCGATTTAGGCAATCTCCGTTTAGCACGCATAACAACTATTGGCACGACTGACTGTCGGATGCGACTTTCACCTTTTTCTCCGCTTACTGCGGTCTCGCCGTGGTAAGTTCCAGCCGTGTCAACGAGAAAAGAGAGACACGGTGCCACGGGATGGCGTAAATAGCTACCTTCCGCCACCGTCACAACTGATACCGATAGATTATCGTTCAACCATTCAGGCTTCATCCTTATGTCAGTCTTTTTCCCTTGCAGCTCAGTCGCAACATAGTAGTTAGTTGACTTGCCGCTTCTCCGAAGTGCTATGTTCCCCCTAAGGATTTCTCCGCAGGGTAAATCGGATGGGAATAGATAATATAACATAGTTAAACTTTGTTATTTGGTTGTTAACAACTGTTTGTTGGGGTGATTTTACCCCAATATGTTATTTGGAACACTTATCTAACCTCTTGCCAAAGAGGTATTTGTTATGCGACCATTACGGACGCACTTTCCCCGTTGTAGGCAAGCGCGCCGTACAACGACTTTCCTACACTGATTTTTGCGACCATTTCGCCTCCATTTCC
>CANQAF010000073.1 GCA_947588975.1 uncultured Bacilli bacterium | reverse complement strand
ACTCAATCAATGTAAATCCTTTTTTCATTTTTCTTCACTCCTTTAGACAATAAAAAAAGAGGGTATTACCCCCCCCCCGTTTGCAATTAGCATACTTCATATTTTCTGCTTATCTCAAACTATTCTATGATTTATTTGACATTTCAATTATAACAAAAAAGAATCTTGATTTCAAGACTCTTATTTATTTTCACTTTTTTCTAATTTATTTAATACTTCTTTTGTAACATCAATAGCTTTTTCACGTACAGCTTGAGCTGCTTTTTCTAATACAGGTGTCCCTTTTTCTACTGCATATTCTACTAATTCTTCTGCTTTATTTTGAATATCTTGTGCTTTTTTCTTAGCGATTTTAATTACCTTTTCTTTATCTAAATCTGATAAATTTTCTTTAATCTCATATATTTTATTCTCAATATTTTCTTTTACTTCTTGCTTATCAATATTTTTTACTTGATCTAACATATCATCAAATTTATGTTTAAGTTCTTTTCGTGTATCTGATCCTTTTTTTGGAGCAAATAACACACCAAGACCAGCGCCAATTGCAACACCTGCTAATACTTTTCCTAAACCTTTTTTCTTCTTATTGTCCGTTTTCTTCATTTTCCTCTTCCTCCACTCTTTTTCTTTTTTTATGGGTGAATATTCCTGAAACCATATTTGTAATAAAATCAATCATTTTATCACCAATTCCAGAAATAACGTCAGTAGTATTATCTATTATGTTAAATATTCCATCTAGCTTTCCTGCCTTTGTACTCACATCATCAACAACGTGATTGATTTTCTTTAACGTCCCTATACATTTTATTGCAAGAATAATTAAAACAATTAATAATACTATACCCAATATATATAATATGATTGAAAATATTGTATTAACACATTCCACTAGTCGTCATCCCTTTTCTCGTACATTGCATCTACTAAATTTAAAAGTTCACTTTCTGATAAATCTTCTGTTTCTTCGTTTTCTTCCTTAGAATGTTTAATTTTAGGTTCTTCAATTATATCTTCTGTTTCTTCTTCTGTTGAACTTTCATTAATATACTCATTAATTTGTTCTAACTTCTTTTTCTGTTCTTCTAATTGTTTTGCTAATAAAACAGTATCATCATCCATATCTTCTGAATCTTCTGAAACTGCAAGAGTCTCTTTTGTAGAAATATCTTCCATCACAGGTTCTTCCGGAAGTTCTTCATCTGTAAATACATCCATATCCTCAATAGGTTCTTCTTTGATTAATTCTTGTTCTTCATTTTCTTCTTGTTGTTCTGCTTGCTCTAAATCATTGAAAATATCAATACCCTCTGATTCTGTTGCAGATGTTTCATTTTCATCAAATAAAATTGATTTATCTCCAAATAATGTGTCTTCCAAATCATCTTCTAATGTTCCAAAAGCTTTATTACGAATATCGTCTACAGTTACCACTCTTGGTTTTCTAGTATAATCACCTGGTTGTTCTTTTTTTGTAGCAATATCTTCCTTTTTGTAATTCTTATCCAATATTCCATATACTGGAGAAATAATTGGAGAAGCTTCAAATTTATGCTCTGTTTTTTGTGTTTTTGCGCCTTGATATGCTTCAACTTTTGGGACTTCTTTTTCTACTTTTTCTTCCTTTTTTGGTTTTTCTAAATCATCAAAATCTTTATCATCAAAATAAAGTGAAAAGGAAGGTTTTGTTTCTTTATGAATTGCAGTACTATCAGAAACATTTTCGACTGGTTCTTCTACCCTTTTTTCTCTTTTAGGAGTAGGAGATGGAATTTCCACATGTCTTACTTCTTTTTGAATTGGCTTTTCTTCTTCTACTTCTTCTGTAAATAAATTTTTAAATTTGTCCATTAAACCCATATACGTCACCTCTAATTTTCTTCATTTTTTGTTATACTACTTTCTGTACTCGTTCCATTTTTAGATGAAAAAACATCATATTTTTCTTCTTGATTTGTAAAATAATTTGCTTGCAACATTAGTTCAATCACATCATCATTATATTTAATCGTAGATAAAATGTATGATGCATTTAAGACTACATTTTCTATTTCATCTTCTTTTACTAATGCTTCTATTTTTGCATAATTATACATAAATTCAATGCGATATTTGTCATTTTGTTCAATAATTTCTAAATATCCTTCTTTTCCACCTTCCCCAGTTATTTTTTTAGAATAATATATATCTTCCTTTTCTTGATAATTCAATTCTGTTTGATAATAATATGCAACAGCATCAATATAAAGGTAGTAGTAAATTCCATTAGAGTATAACTTATCATTAAATTCATCTGTATCTATATATGATACTCCTCTTGGAATATAATATTTATAGCCTTTTCCTACATGATTATATAATTTATTTTCTTTAGAGAGTACTACAGATAAAATATTATCAATACTCTTTGTATCTATTCTAACAACTGTGCAACCTGTCGCAAATAAACACAGGAGTAAAATTATTATTTTCTTCATCTTTCACCACTCTTACTATAAGTATATCAAATTATTGTATTTTACAAAAGTCCTTTTCTAAAAAGTTGTATAGCATTTGTAAAGCTATTTTTTAAATTCTACGAAATAGATTGGATAACCTTTACTTACAAATTTGATCTCATATTCTGTTGGAATATTATTTAAAATTTCATCTTCATATAGATTGCAAGATATCTTATCAATATGATACCCATAATTGTTACATGTAATGATAGAATATTCAAACAATTTTCGGTTGTCTGTTTTTTGAATAATATGATGTTTTTCTTTAAAAAGAGAATCATAACGTTTAAGGAATGTCTCACTTGTCAATCTTCTTTTTTCATGCTTATTTTTAGGCCATGGATCTGAAAAATTTAAGTAAATGGTGTCAATTTCACTGTGAAATACTTCTGTAATATCTTTCGCATCCATTGGAATGATTTTTAAATTGGGTAACTCCAACGTTTCTAGATGTTCAACTGCTTTGATCAAAACACTATAATATTTTTCAATCCCAATAAAATTGATATTAGGATACTGTATCGCATTTTCAATAATAAAATGTCCCTTACCCATTCCAATTTCAATATGAATTGGATTTTCATTGCAAAATAATTTGTTCCATTTTCCACAATATTCTTTCGGATTTTGGACTATATAGGGCGACGCTAATACTTTTTCCTTTGCACCTTTAATATTTCTTAACCGCATGAGAATTCCCTCACTTCTATATCAATATTGTATCATATTTTTTTCGTTTTTCAAAAAGTAGCTATTATACAAAAAGCAACATCAAAATTGATGCTGCTTTTCATATTTTTGAATCAAAATACAGATTCATTCATTTTATATTTTTTGCTCTATAATTTATTTGACGTCTTCATATTACCATATTTTACTCATATTTTATTATACGAGAACTAGCACCACCGGCTTGATAAGAAGATTGATATAGAAAATCCCAATAATACAATCCGGCCCATTTTTTATCGTGAAACTTAGCACCAACAAGAGTTATTTGATTACTTGAATCTGAATTTTGATAGTAATAATCACATATATAAGTATTTTCACTACCCTGTGTTTCAATTGGTAATCCTATTAAAGGATTTGCAGAATCATAGCCAAACTTAGAAACATAGCCATTTGATGTAGAATTCATATACCCAATTTTTTGGTAACATCCATCAAATGTATCTGATTCATATTGACTTGGATCGTAACATACATATGCACGATGTTCTTTAATATTAATTCCATCTACAAATTGCCATACATTTCCATAAATATCTTCCATTCCCCTATAAATCATAGAATG
>CANQAF010000072.1 GCA_947588975.1 uncultured Bacilli bacterium | reverse complement strand
TTGAATTGAACCGCCGTATGCCGAACGGCACGTACGGTGGTGTGAGAGGGCGGAGAAATTCCGCCCTACTCGATTTTATTTTGGGGGTTCAGTTTCCTGCCTCCCGTGGCCTATATGTGGAGGTGGTTCTATGACGGACGAACAGAAAGAGCGGATCACAACCCTCCGCCGTGAGGGTTCTGGATATACTGCCATTGCAAACAGCCTGGGTATCTCGAAGGATACGGTCAAGAGCTTCTGCCGCAGGAACGGTCTGACAGGGGCAATGGCAAGGGAGATCACATCGGATAAATGCCGCGAATGCGGAAAGCGGCTGCCACAGTCAAGCGGCACAAAACCCCGTATCTTCTGCAGCGAGGAGTGCCGGGTCAAATGGTGGCACGAGCATCCCGACAAGATCAACCAGCGGGCGGTTTATTCCTTTGTCTGCGCCTTCTGCGGGAAGAATTTCACCGCTTACGGCAATCGCCACAGAAAATACTGCTCCCACGAGTGCTATATAAACGCACGGTTCAGAGGTGGCGGCGGCCATGACTAATGAGCAGTTTCAAGCCGAAAGGCTCTATCAGATGTCCCTCTCCGTTGCAAAAACTATGCTCCGAAAAGGCGTAATTTCCGAGGAAGAATATAAGCAGATCGATACAATTCTTCTGGCGAAATACCGACCGATCTTGGGTACATTATTGTCGGGAAAGCCCTTGACTTAATGCCCTTTTAGAGTGATGTATAGTAGCGGAAAGGAGTTGATTTCATGCGAAAAATCAGCAAAATCGAGCCGATTCTGCCCGCCGCGCCAAAGCGGAAAAAGGTCGCCGCCTATGCGCGGGTATCCAGGGATACCGAGCGGCTCATGCACTCCGTCTCCGCACAGGTCAGTTACTACAGTGGCTTGATACAGAACAACCCTGAATGGGAATACGCCGGGGTATATGCGGACTTTGGAATAACGGGGACCAACACCAGCAAGCGTGACGAGTTCAACCGTCTGATTGCGGACTGCGAGGCAGGCAGGATCGACATTGTGCTGACCAAGTCCATCAGCCGGTTTGCCAGGAACACGGTCGACCTGCTGGAAACGGTCAGGCACTTGAAAGACCTCGGCATTGAGGTCAGGTTCGAGAAGGAAAATATAAATTCTTTCTCAGAGGACGGCGAACTGATGCTTTCCCTTCTGGCGTCTTTTGCGCAGGAGGAAAGCCGCAGCATTTCCGAGAACTGCAAATGGGGCATCCGCAGAAGGTTCCAGTCCGGCGAGATTGGAGTAGCGAACAAGCACCTCCTCGGATACCAATATGATGAGGAACGGAAACAGTACATCATTATTCCCGAAGAAGCGGAATCCGTCAGATGGATGTTCCAGATGTACATTGACGGCCTCTCGCTGCGGGAAATCGCGGATAACCTGAACAGCGCCGGAATCCGCTCGGTGCTTGGGAACAAGTTCCAGGAAGGCTCGGTGCGGCAGCTTATTTTCAATGAGGTTTACGCCGGGGACATCCGGCGCCAGAAATGCTACATGGCCGATCCCCTCAAAAAGAATAAAGTCCCAAACCGAGGGGAACTGCCGCAGTATTACATGGCTGACTGCCACGAAGCGATCATCGACCGCGAGACTTATGCCAAGGTACAAGCGGAGATGGAGCGCAGAGCCGCGCTTGTGAATCCTACTTACTGCTTTACAAAGAAGATCCGCTGCGGCGTCTGCGGAAATACTTTCACAAGGAAAAAAGGTGCCCAGCGCGGTAAAACCTATGTGCATTGGATCTGTCGCACAAAGAAAGAATTGGGCATGACCTGCACCAGCGAGAATTTCAGCGAGGATGAACTGAAACGCATATCAGCGCGGGTGCTGGGTTTGGATTCTTTCGATGATGAAACATTTAATGCCGAAGTAAAGATGGTTACCGTATGCGGGAACGGAAATCTGGAATTCCAAATGACTGGCGGCGGAACCAGAGTGTGGGAAAACCTGCATATCAACCTCACCCGACATAAGGCGACCGTCACGGATTGTTTCCAGGGCAAAATACGCTGCGCCTCCTGCGGAAACACCTACCACAGAGTGAACGGCGCAAACAAATGGGTTTACTGGTATTGTATAGGAAAAAGGTATGGCTATAAAGGAGTCGCCTGCCACAGCGTCAATTTTGCGGATTACCAGCTTCGGCAGATTTCGGCGCACATCCTTGGGCTGGCTGAATTTGATGAGGCGGTCTTCGAGGCTGAGATCGAGAGCGTCACAGTTCTTGCGGATGGCAGCCTTACATTTCATTTTTATGAAGGGAGGACGGAAACATGGCAAAGAGTGTGATAACGATACCGGCGACCCGGAACAAGTACACGGCCGCTCCTATCGGCGCCAGGAAAAAGCGCAAGGTTGCCGCCTACGCTCGTGTTTCCACCGACCACGAAGAGCAGCAGTCCAGCTATGAGGCGCAGGTCGATTACTACACGAACTACATAAAAAGCCGTGACGATTGGGAGTTTGTTTCCGTGTATGCGGATGAAGGGATCACCGGCTGTAACACGAAAAAACGAGACGGCTTCAACCGCATGGTGGAGGACGCTCTGAACGGACGCATCGATCTTATCATCACAAAGTCGGTCAGCCGTTTTGCGCGGAACACCGTGGACAGCCTGACCACTATTCGGAAACTGAAAGAACATGGAACCGAGTGCTATTTTGAGAAAGAGAATATCTGGACATTTGACGGCAAGGGAGAATTGCTTTTGACCATCATGTCCTCGCTGGCGCAGGAGGAGAGCCGCTCCATTTCCGAAAACTGCACCTGGGGACAAAGAAAGCGTTTTGCCGACGGTAAGGTAACGGTCCCGTTCAAGCGGTTCCTTGGCTATGACCGAGGCGAGGACGGAAACCTTGTTGTCAACGAGGAGCAGGCAAAAATCGTTCGCAGAATTTACGGAATGTTCCTGCAGGGAGATTCTCCGTATGCCATTGCCAAGAAGCTCATGAGCGAGGGTATCCCATCTCCGGGCGGAAAAGAAAAATGGGGAACGACTGTAATAAAAAGCATCCTCACCAACGAGAAATACAAAGGCGACGCACTTTTGCAGAAAGTCTATA
Source organism: uncultured Bacilli bacterium (assembly GCA_947588975.1). GTDB lineage: Bacteria > Bacillota_I > Bacilli_A > RF39 > UBA660 > UBA5026. The sequence continues at coordinate 1,021 of CANQAF010000072.1, read as the reverse complement.
CGGTTGACTTCTTATCCAAAAAGAAAAAGGTAAACGAGGGTGAAGTCCCGCAGTATTATGTAGAGAGCAATCACGAGGCGATCATAACGCCGGAAGTTTTCGATATGGTACAAAGGCAGATGGCCGTTCGGCATCCGGGAAAGGACCGAGTCAGCAGCGTGAGTATCTTTTCCAGCAAAATAAAATGCGGGGATTGCGGAAGCTGGTACGGTTCAAAGGTATGGCACTCCAACAGTAAATACCGCAGGACGATCTGGCAGTGCAATCACAAGTTTGATGGCGGGGAGAAATGCTCCACGCCTCATCTGGACGAGGAAGCCATTCAGCAACTCTTTATAAAGGCGGTCAATATCCTCTTTACGGAAAAGGATGAGATCATCGCTAACTTTCAAGCCATCAAGGACACGCTTTACGATACCGCCGCACTGGAAACGAAGCGGACGGAGCTCCAGGAAGAACTGAATGTGGTGGCGGAGATGGTGCAGCAATGTGTCAGCGAAAACGCCCATAAAGCCCTCGACCAGACGGAGTACCAAAAGCGGTATGATGGGCTGGTCGAGCGATTTGACAGGACAAAGGAACGGCTGGAGGCGGTCAGCCACGCCATCGTTGAGAAACAGGCGCAGCGTGAAAAGGTCGAGATGTTCCTCGCCGAATTGGAAAAGCAGGACGGTCTGTGTACTGAGTTTGACGAGAGCCTTTGGATAAGTCTGGTGGACTATGTCACTGTTTACAATAAGGAAGATGTCCGTTTCACCTTTAAGGACGGGACGGAAATTCGAGCATAAAATTACATCCCCCGCCGCCTGGAAAGATATCCGGCGGCGGGGGATTTTTCTTGCCGTTTTTGAATTTGAACCCCCTTTTGGAGAAAAATCAAAAAGTGTAAGGGAAAAATCAAAAGGTATAGGGATAATCAAATTGTATCAAAGACGACCTTTACATAGAAATGTAAACCCAAGAATTGATACAAAGAAATGCTGTTGTCAGAGCGGCAGAATGGCTTGAAATCAAGGGCTTT
>CANQAF010000071.1 GCA_947588975.1 uncultured Bacilli bacterium | reverse complement strand
ATTACAACTAATATCATAGGCTTACATTCTGTTTCTTGATATAAATATTTTCCTAATTCATCACGGATACCAGTTTTAATTTTATTAAAATCTACAAAATTAGGCTTACTATTTTCATGAATTACCTGTAATGATATTTTTTCCGCTTCCTTAATTAAATCTATATGGTCTTTTACATAGATAAAACCTCTTGTTAATATTTCTGGACCGGCTACTACTTCTTTTGTATTATAGTCTAAAGTAGCACTTACAATCACAATTCCATTTTCACTTAATAATTCACGATCTTTTAATACAAGTTCACCAATATCTCCAATGGTTTTACCATCTATTAAAATATCATCTACTTTTATTTTTTCATTTTCTTCTTTTAACACACCATTTTCAAAAGTAACTACATCACCATTTAATTCTAACAAAATATTTTCTTTTTGATATCCCATCATCATAGCAGCTTCTGCATTCGCAACTTGATGACGATATTCACCAATTACAGGAAAATAATATTTTGGCTCCATTAAATTAATCATCATCATCAAATCTTCACTAGAAGCATGATGGCCTAAATATTTTTTTGTTGGAATAATGACTAAGTTAGAACCTATTTTAGCAATATCATCAAATACCTTAGTGGCACTTTTCTCCATTCCTTCATAAACTGGAGATGCAAATAATACAGTATCTTCTGATGTAATTTTTACAAATTTATCATACCCTTTGATAATTCTAGAAATATTAGAAAATGGTTTTTCACGATCATCTGATATTAATATCACAATATTTTTATCGTTTAAATGATGAATATTTGTAAGACGATTTTTATCAAATTCGATAAATCCCATATCAATCGCTTTTAAGATAATATTTTCCATTTTTTTACCCATAATTACTACATTACGATCCGTATGCATAATTTCATTAAATAATTCTTGAATACGATATACCTGTGCCTGAAAAATATTAAAAATAATACGGCCTTCACTTTGGTCTAAAGTTTCACGAATAATTGATGTAATTCGATTGTTTGGAGAAGTATATCCTCTTTTATCTGCATACAAAGATTCACTCATTAAACATAAAACGCCTTGTTTACCAACATAAGCAAGTTTGCCGATATCAGTTTTATAAGCACCCATCATGGATTGGTCAAACACAAAGTTACCAGTATAGACAATGGCTCCATCTTTGGTATTAATAACATAACCAACTGTTCCTGGTACAGAATGTGTTAAAGAGACAGGAAAAATAGAATTTTCACCAAAATTAATTTTTTTGTGTGGTGTAATGGTATGTAGATGGGCATTCTGAATACCTTCTTCGACTAATTCATTTTGAATAATTTCCATTGTAAAAGAAGTACCATAAATATCTATATCTGGAATTTCTTTTAAAATATCTGGGATTGCCCCCATTTGACTATCATGTCCATGTGTCACAAATATTCCTTTGACTTGTTTTTTATGTTCTTTCAAGTAATCAAAGTTAGGAATAATATAATCTACCCCTAACATTCTATCATCTGCATATTTTAACCCGGCATCTAATACAAATATATCTTGGTCGACTTCTACAACATACATATTTTTTCCGTTTTCATTGAGTCCACCTAAACTAAATATTTTTATTTTACTCATAATAGCTCCTTTCTTCATTCATACGTAAAGACTTAAACATTATATCAAAAAATTCATCCATAGTCTATTCTTTTTGTCAAAAATTGGAGAAAACTACCACTTTGGTAGTTCAAATCCACTTCGCTTAAATAATTTTTCTAAATCATAGTTAGAATAAAAAATAACAGTTGGTCTACCATGTGGGCAATTAAATGGATTATCACAATTTCTTAAATCTTGTATTAACTGTTCCATTTCTAATTCTGTAATATTTTCATTGGCTTTGATCGCTAACTTACAAGCCATCATAGTAGCAACTTTTTCATTGAATTTTTCAATCGTAAAATCTTTTTCAACCTCAAGTAGTGTTTCTAAAATTTTGAATGTTGCATCTTTTTCGTATCCTTTTGGTAACCAAGTTGGATGACGTTTAATAATCACAGAATTAATTCCAAATTCATCAACTTCAAAATTCATATTTCTAAGTATATCTAAATTTTCTTTTAAAACAATAAAGTCTTTATTGGAAAACTCAAATGTCATTGGAAATAACAAAGCAGTACTTTCTACGTTTGGATTACCCATTTGTTTTTTAAATAATTCATAATTGATTCTTTCTTTGGCAGCATGTTGATCAATCATATACATGCCTTTTTCGTTTTGACAAATGATATAGGTACCATGAACGAGTCCGACTGGGTATAGTTCAGGCATACGTTCTTCTTTTTCTTTTGTGTCTTCTACTTGTGGCTGGGTTTGAACATTTTCTTTAGTTTGAAATAAAGGACTTTCTTGTTTTATGTCATCTTCAATCACTAAATAATCTTCATTTTCAGCAACACGGTTTAAATCCAATGTCATTTCTTGATAAATTGGCTTTTCTTCTACCATTGGTTCGATTTTTTCTTCTACTTCAATATGAGGAATTAAAGTTCTTTTTTTAAGAGCATCACGAATCATATTAGTAATCAAGGTTTGTAATTCTTCCATTTTAGAAAATTTGATATCCATTTTGGTTGGATGGACATTGACATCGACTAATGTTGGATCGACTTCAATATTAAATACAACAATTGGATAGCGATTATCTGGTTTATAAGAATGATAACTATCATTAATCACACGATTTAAATCTTGATTGCGTACTACACGACCGTTGACAATCGTCACCATTCCATTACGGCTAGAACGGTGCACTTCTGGTAAAGATAAATATCCATGAATACTATAATCACGATCTTCTGATTCAACTTCAATCATTTTACGTGCAATATCTATTCCATATACAGCAGATATCGTCTTTAATAGTTGATTACTTCCGTCTGTATTTAAGAGTGTTGAATGATTATTGGTTAATACAAATTTAATATCTGGATGCGATAAGGCAATTTTATTGACGTAATCTGTGATACTTGCTAATTCGGTATATAAACTTTTCATATGTTTTAAACGAGCTGGTGTATTATAGAATAATTGATCAATGGTAATTATAGTGCCTTTTCTTGCTTCACAAGGATTCACAGAGATCAATTTTCCGCCATGAATCACAACTTCTGTTCCAATATCTGTCATACAAGTTTGCAATTTTACTTTACTTACACTCGCAATACTTGCTAATGCTTCTCCACGAAATCCAAGCGTCATAATATGAAATAAATCTTCTTCATTTTTGACTTTACTCGTTGCATGACGACTAAATGCTAATACGGCATCTTCTTGATCCATACCCGTTCCATTATCAGTTACTTTAATTTGTACAGTACCTGCTTCTACTAAATCAATTTTAATTTCAGTACTACCTGCATCAATACTGTTTTCGACTAATTCTTTTACAACACTTGCACAACGTTCTACTACTTCTCCAGCAGCGATTTTATTGGCAAGTAATTCATCCATTACTTTTATTTTTGCCATATCATTCACCATATTCATTATAACACAAATAATCAATACATCAAAAAAAACTACTGTGTAGTTTTCCTTTTTTGTTTATGTAATTTGATTAAATTTTACTTTATTCATTACTTTTTTGCTTGATATTTATATACTAAAGTATTTCCTTCAATATCTGCATCTGTTCCCTTTTGTTCCATTAAACAATCAATATAATTTTTCATTTCCTCTAAAGTTTCAATATTTTTTATATTTTCACTATGAGAAACTTTTTGTTGTTCTTCTTGTTGTATTTTAGATTGTTTATAAGCATTCTGCATACATTCTATTTGTTCTGTAATAGATTTTGTACTTAATACTTCTGGATCTACTGCTATATTATATACCTCTTTGTTATAATCACAATTCTTGAGAACTTTCATTAACTGAATTTGTTCTGCAGTTGTTCTTGCTTTCAATACATTTGAATTGACAACAATTATATATGCATATTCATTATAATTACAATTCTTGAACTCTTCCATTAATCTTACTTGCTCTATCGTTGTTCTTTTTTCTAATACATCTGAATCGACAACAATTTCATATGCATATTCATTATAGTTGCAATTTTTGAGTTCTTCCATTAACTGAATTTG
>CANQAF010000070.1 GCA_947588975.1 uncultured Bacilli bacterium | reverse complement strand
ACTTTAAATTCAATATATCCTTCTTTGGTATATTTAGCAGCATTGGTAAGTAAGTTTAAAATAATTTGTTTTAAACGGACATAATCTCCATATAATACAGCTGGAATACTAGGATCGAATATAGTTCTTAAAGTAATTGGTTTTTCGCCAATTCTAGATTGTGTTAAAGCGGTTAATTCATCCAATACACTTTTAATACTATATTCGGTATTGACGATTTCTAGTTTATTAGCTTCTATTTTAGAAATATCCAATATTCCATTTACGATTTCTAGTAAGTTTTGAGATGCCATCATAATATCTTTGATTTCATCTTTTGCCTCTACAGGCACATTTTCTTCTTCTGATAATGCTTGAGAAAATCCTACAATTGCATTTAAAGGGGTTCTAATTTCATGAGACATATTGGATAAGAATTCTGATTTCGCATTATTTGCTTTTTCTGCTTGTTCACGTGCAATATTAAGTTGTTCAATTAACTTCATATCTGGATTTTCAATGGTGAAATACATGATAAAAACAACTATTGATTCTACCCAAGTTAATAATATTAGGCCAGGAACAAGAAATTGCATTATTATAGCTATTGTAGCAAATACCATTAAAAATATTAACGGTAAAAATTCTTTACTCATAACATGCATTCTATTTTTTATCAAAAGTACTACTATTGCAATAATACCTATGAAAGCAATAATGTAAGTTTTATTTACTGACATACCAATCGGATAAATAGCATTATCACTAATTATATAGTCTAACGGTAATGCAAATGATAGAATATATAAAATAGGCAATACTATATACAATAATAACTGTTTATATTTCTTGCTTTTTTCTAATATTCCATTTTTTCTATAACATACTGTCATAATATATAAAACAAACAATATACAATATGTATCATAATAACATAAAATTAACCTTGTTATTATACGATAGAAAGAATAGTATTCAAATACACCAAATTTTATCAGAAAAAATGAAATACAATCTAAACAACTTCCGAAAAAGGATATAGCTACTATATATATATATATTTTATTTTCTTCACGAATATTTATTTTTTTCACAATACAAATAATTAATAGCATTAACATAAATGCAACAGTTCCAACTGTGAAAGATATATTCATCATAATACATTACTCCTTCAATTATAATAAGTATACCATATTTAAAAAAAATAAAAAAGTAATTTATAAATTACCTTTTTATTTTTGTATTTTGATGTTCATTCTTTAGTTGTTCTAAATCCAATCTTCTTATTTCTTCAAAATCTATTTTACCATTTGGTGTATATAATAACTGTTCATCAAATTGATATTGTCTAGGAATAACATTTTTACTAATTTTTTCAATCACCAATTTTTCAATTTGAAGTATGACTTTTTGTCTTTTTTCTGGAGTATCTTCAATCAATACGATATGAGCCTTTGGAATTTCACGCAGTACATCATCTGGGATATTTACAACAGCGCATTTTTTAACATTATCAATTGTATTAATTAGTTCTTCTAATATAAACGGATATACATTATCTACTCCGCAAACAAATAATCTTTTTTGGCGACCTGTTAATTCAATATTTCCTTCTGTATCTGCTAGTCCTAAATCACCGCTTCTAAACCATCTCGTTCCATACTCATCTGTAAAAATCGCTTTTTGATCCTCATCAGGCATATTTAAATATCCCATCATAAGTGATGGTGTAGAAATATAAAATTCACCAATTTGATTATACATTAGTTCTTCTTTTGTTTCTGGATCAATAATCATAGCATTATCATACACATGCATTTTCCCAATTGTTCCATTTCTATCTCTTTTTCCACGTTTTAATGTAACAGACCCGCTCAATTCTGATGCTCCATACCCAATCCACATATCCTCTTTAGCACCTGCTTTTTCTAATGCAACATTGATAGCTTCTTCTTTGGCCTTCGATAATTTTTCTCCACCACTTACAGGAGCACATAAATTTGTTAACGAATCTTTAACTAATTTGGGATTGTCAATCAATGTTTCCCAATGTACTGGTCCTCCAAAAGCAATTGCTGGATTAAGACGGATAAGGTTATCAACAAAATGTTCTGGTGCAGAATCAAGTAATAAGTGTGTTTTTAATCCACGACATAAGGCTAAATGTATAGTAAACATACCAAAGATCATGAATTGGGGAAGAATATCCATAAATATATCTCCGCGATTAATATTTTCAACTAAATATTTATGTGAAAATACCATATTATTCATTGAAGCGTTTGATATTTTAACACCTTTATGTACTCCAGTTGTTCCTCCGGTATAACATATTACTGCCAATTGATCTTCACTACCAGAAATATCATTAAAATTACAATTGGTAGCATAATCAAATAAATGATCCCATGCTTGCTCTTTTTTTATGGTAAAATTTCCCTGTAATGCTCGCGAAAGTTTATATACAAATTTTATAACTTTATTATTTAATGATTTTACAGCTGGCACAATATATATATTGTCCTCATTTAACTGATTTTTTAATTTATTATTTGCTTTTCTAAATTCCTTATAAGTATCTGTAATACCCACATAAACTGATGCTTGTAAATCATTTAAATCAGATTGAATATTATACGCATTAGCTCTAGGATCAATTGGACACATTATAGCACCAATTTTATTAAGTGCATATAACATATACACTGCTTCTGGAGTATTGGCAAAACTAGTAGCTACACGCTGTCCTGGTTTAATACCTTTTTTTTGTAAATTACTTGCTAATAAATCAATTTTTTCCAATAATTCTCTACCAGATATCTCGGTACTATTTTTTTTGCTTCCCATATCAAATACCAAAATAATATCATCCTCATACCCAGATATTGATTCTTTTAACATTTCATACATAGTTTGATGAGGACACTCTTCTAAAATTGATTCTTCAGGATATTCTTTTAGCCAAAGTCTATCTATACTAGCATATCCAACAGGTGGCCCTTGTATTGTTCCATTAGCTAATCCTCTTAAATATAAATTTCTCTTTTTTAATTCTTCTTCTGATAATTTACTTATCTTTTCTTTTAAAGCTATTAAATCCTCTTTTGTCATAAAATCCCCCTCTTCAATATGGCGTATTATAACATAAAACCATATTTTGTCAAATAATAGTTGCAAATAGTTTAAAAAATGCAACGTTCTGTTAATGTTTTATTTTCTATGAATTTTATTTGCCTTTTAAACTGAAATTCATACTTTTTAGGTAAACATAATTTCCCCTAAAACATGTATTTATCATAACATATTTTAAATGATATGTAAATGAAAATACTTTTTAAAATCACTTATTGTTTGCTTTTAGCCAACTTATAATCAATCGTTTGAACAATGACACCATAACCTATAAAAAAGATATAAATCATAATACAATTGATAAATGTTCCTATGATTCCATATTGGTCTACATTCATATAAAAATATGGATATGTTGTATTTCCTACAAATCTTCCACCAAAAGCTATATAAATAATATCAAATACTAAATACGCCACAAGTACAAGTCCCCAGTAAAAAGGATAACTTTTTTTTAAATGTCCTTTTGTACCAAAAATAATATAATCAAATATAACTAATAATGGTACATATAAGTGTACAAAATTACATTCTAAAGCATGCCCTGTATATGCTCCCATACCTCCATCAGATGAAAGTAATAATTGGTAAACAAACATCGTAATAGTTATGGCCATAGTAACCATACCTTTTAGAATATAATATAAGTTTCCTTTTTTTAATTTATGAGTCATGGTAAGTATTACAATCGTTAAAAAGAAAATAAAACATAATAAATTACTTTGAATCGTAAAGTAAATAATAGATTTTTGAAAAGAAAGTAATTTAAAATTTAAATATAATCCAATACCACTTACAACAACAATAATTATTTTAAATAACAATGACAATTTGTCCTTCATATACATCACACTTTCAAAATCATTATAAAGGATTACTACAAATTAGTAAAGAATTCTTCTATTTCCTTGATATTATATTGACACCAGTTTTGTTTCATTTACATAACTATAAAAAAAGTTTAAACAAATAATTGTCTAAACTTTTAACTATTATGATACTTTTTTTCTATTTAATGATTTAATTATATTTTTTTCAGCTTCTTTATTTGTAGTATTCTCCCATAATAAATCTCCACATAATAAATTAATGATTTTAAATT
>CANQAF010000069.1 GCA_947588975.1 uncultured Bacilli bacterium | reverse complement strand
AAATCTCCTTTCTTTTTGCATCTTATCAAAGGAGATTTTTCTTGTAAAATGAATATTTCTCTTTATTTTTTTATGATGAATTACCTAATTTCTTATTTCTTCTTACAGATGATTTATTTTTCTATTATATAAACCGTTATAACCAAAATGATAAAATCTTTTTTCATTTCTTGTTTGAACAGTAACATAAGTTTTGGCGAAATAGTATAATTTCTCTACTATCGCCATTTTTACTTAAGTAAATAAGTATATCTTGATCATTTATAATCTTTTTGTTTACTTTCTTCATTTAAACGAATAAAGACCATTTTGTCTCCATCGGCAAAATGATCTAATGATTGATACCATATTATTACAAGAATTTTTGGCTTTATACAAATTTTCTCCGTTTTTATAATTGTTAAGTTTATATATCTTTTGAAATTAAAGTATTATACTTTTGATATGCACTAGAAGCATAATCTAGTTTATGATCTTTTGCGAAAAGATAAGCAACAAAACATTTTGGATAAATTGTTTCCTTTTCAATATGATAATTTGTATCTGATAATATGGTTTCATAATAAGCTTTGTCTATCATCCAATGATATGCTTGCTCATCTGCCTTTGCATCTTTTTCCATATTTTCCTCAAAAGAAATAAAATTGATTGACTTTGCTTGATTAAAATCTCGTTTACAATGTGCTAATTCATGCAATAAAGCAAAATAGATATCAGCAATTCTTTTATGTTTATAGGTAAGATAGATTGCAGGAACATTTTTATGCACTTTAAAAGCTCCACGGATTGTAGAACCAGGGATATCCTCTTGAATCACAAGGGCAATTCCATTATCATTGAATGTTTGAATCAATGCTGATTCATCAAAAATATTTTTTTTGGCTGCTTCACATATATAGTTTACTAATATTTCAATATTATCTTTTTTATATGGTTTTATATCTTGTTTTAACATTTCACGGTAACATTTTTCTAACCATAACAATAATAATTCTGGTTTATCGTTTTTGCTCTTAAAATACACATTATGGTCAATTTCATATACTTTATCTGGACTTTTTACTCGTAAATATTTTAAAATATCTTTTATCATTTCTAACTTATCTTCTGTATCAATAAATGGAATCCATGATTTTTCTATTAAAAATTTATAATGGAATTTTTTTAAATACTCTGTTTCCGTTAAATGTTCTTGTTTTAAATAATTATGAACCAATTCTTCTAACTTATAATTACTTTCTAATCTGTAAATATAATCACTAGGAATATTAGTCACCATAGATATACTATCAATAATAGATGCGCTTAACTCTTTTTCACCTGACAAAATAGCAATGAGATGTTTTGGTGTAATTCCAATTCTATTGGCAAAATCTTTATTGGTAATATGATTATATTCTAAATATTGTTTTAAGTAATCTACAAACCGTATTTTTCTCATATCATTCACTCTCCTTTATTTTTTAAAATCGTTATAATGATCTTTTGATATATATTCTAAACAGATTTCATTGGATAATTCTTTGATTGAAAATATCAAACGAATCTTACCACCATTTTTGCAAAGATTAAAACTATAATACCCGTGCAATTGATGTTTCAATGCTTCATATCCATACATATGTGAAATAGGGTTTGTTTCTAATTCTTTTAAATGATTACATTGTTTGATATGGTTCTTAATCATAATCAATGTTTCCTGTTCTCTATAATGCTTCTTTATATTTTTTTCACTATTTTTATATAATTTTCCATACGTGATTATCATGCATTCACGTCTCCTTTATCTTTCTCCTTTCCTATACATATATTAACATTTCGGTTAATATATGTCAATTAATGGAAGAAGTTTTTACGATGACATCATAACAAGAAGAGGAAACATATGCAAATGCATGATTTTCTATATTTGCATGTAAAAAGAAGCAGATTGCTATAATCTGCTTCACACTTTTGTCTAATCAGATAATATCATTTTTAAATAACATATCTTTATACTTATTTACATTAATCTATTTTTAAATATTCAGTTATACCCTGTGTTAAGGCATCCAGTTTAAAACCTTTATCAATCAATTTAATGATTTTAAATTGATCGGCTTGCTTATGTACAGTAGCATATATCCAATAAATTATTAGTACTTTTCTAACATATTGTCTTAATTCATTTTCGTTTTGCTGAGTAATCTTATACTTTGCTGATCCATGTATATATTCCGACCTGATTTTATATAATGTTATAATTCTATTATAAAGTTTGGTTACGTTTTTATTTGTAGTATATTTAAGTATTTTACTCATTCTGTTTGCTAAAGTACTTGTTACTAAATTTTTTTTTGCTGAATTTCTTGAACCCAATAATGCCTCCATTGAGGAAAAAAGTAATAAATACCTAGTTGGTATACTATTACTATCAAACGATGAGTCAAAATAATCCAGAGCTCTACAAAATTTTTCATTACACCTTGCTAAATTTTCTAAACTATTGATACCTAACTCAAAATGACTATTGTGTTCAACTAATTTTCTATTTATATTATATATATCATGCGTAATAGGAATTTCTCTATACTGTATCATTTTGTCAAATATTGTATTATTCTCATCACAGATATTAATTTCTATAATAGGAAATAATATTCGTATATTTAATACTAATCTAAGCTTTAATTTAAGCATAGCAATTTGATTATTTAAGTTTGTTTCTTGGAAAATATATTTTCTTATTTCTTCTTTATTTACTTTATTATCAGGTACATCAATTACTATATAATCAATATTTTCAAAATAATTTACATAACTTTTGCCATCTTCTGCTAAACAAAAAGAGCAAAATGAAATATACATAGATGTATCAAAGCTATCTTTTCTCACTCTTTGCTTTATTTTTTGTTCATTAATACTGATACATTTTAGCTCATAATTATCTACAATATATACGTTTTTTATAGCAGGAAAACCATAAACTAATATCTTACACTTTATTTTAAATCTGCGCATTATTTTCACTCCTATATTTATACTTTTACCCAATGCTTTTTGATAAAAATATAATAATTTTTATAAAAAAAAACAAATGTTTAAAATTTGTTTCTTTTTTGGCATGTTTTATTCACAAAAGTATCATTTTACTCATTTCCTAAATATTGTTTTGCAACTGCAATAATACGAGCAGCTTCATTCATTAATTCATCAAAGTGTTCATTTACATATTCTGTATTGTTTGCTTTACTTTCCATTTCATGATTGTAAGAAAGTTCCGCTAATGTAGTAAATCCTAAATATTTAGAATCACTTTTCATTGCATGTACTAAAATCGCATAATTTGGCATATCATTTTGTTCTTTGTATGCTTTTATTTGTGGAATTCTAGTTTCTGATTCTGTTAAGAAATCTTGTAATGTTTCATCATACATTTCCATATCTCCTAATAATTCTAATCCATGATTTACATCTACTCCATTACTTGTTAATACATTTACATCTTTCATTTACTTTCTCCTTCTTTTAAATATTTTATTAACAATCGATTTAATTCTAATTTATCGATTGGTTTTGATAGATAATCGGAAAATCCATCTTTTAAGTATTTTTCTTTCATGCCTGTAATCGCATTGGCTGTGAAGGCAATGGTAGGTGTATGATAACATCCTATTTTTTGTAATTCTTTTAGTGTTTCTACTCCACTCATTTTAGGCATCATATCATCTAGTAAAACAAGATCATAAGTTTCTCCTTGTTTGATTTTTTCAATACATTCCATACCACTCGTTGCTTGATCTGTTACTACATTGTAATTTTGTAATAATCTAACTGCAACTTTTAAATTGATTTTATTATCATCTACTAATAATATTCTTTTGTTAGAAGCATCGAATATTTCAATATTTGTAGAAGCTTCTTCAATATCTTTGATTTGTTTTCCTTCTACAATTCTTTGGTCAAGTGCGACTGTGAATTTAGATCCATTTCCATATTCACTTTGAACAACAATACTACCATTCATCAGTTCCACTAATTTCTTGGTAATGGCTAAGCCAAGACCAGTTCCTTCGATAGTAATATTTTTTTCTAAATCTAAACGTTCAAATTTGTTAAATAATTTATCAATATTTTCTTTTTTAATTCCAATTCCAGTATCTTCTACGGATATAATCAAACGACAGATATCTTCTTTAATCACAAAATCCACTTTAAATTCAATATATCCTTCTTTGGTATATTTAGCAGCATTGGTAAGTAAGTTTAAAATAATTTGTTTTAAACG
>CANQAF010000068.1 GCA_947588975.1 uncultured Bacilli bacterium | reverse complement strand
TTTTGTCAAATTATAGGAGATGAAAATTCTTCTATAAAAAAATAACCCTCAATATAGTTTACTATAGGAGGGAACCTATGAGATTAAATACAGATATTGCTACAGGTTTAACAGAAGCAGAAGTAGAAAAAAATAAAGAACAATATGGAAGCAACCAAATCACAACGATAGAACAAACAGGATTTATGAAAAAATTACTAGAAACATTAGGAGATCCTATTATACGTATTCTTTTGATTGCACTTGGAATCAAAGTCGTTTTTTTAATTCAAGATTTTGATTGGTATGAAACAGTTGGAATTGTAATTGCCATTTTTATTGCATCTTTTATTTCTACTATCTCAGAGTATGGAAGTGAGCAAGCCTTTATCAAATTACAAGAAGAATCTTCTAAAATCAAATGCCGTGTGAAAAGAAACGGAAAAATAACAGAAATTAGTGTTGATGATGTTGTTGTAGGAGATATTGTATTATTAGAATCAGGAGATAAAATACCTGCGGATGGAATCATTGTAGATGGCGAAATTAGTGTTGATGAATCATCTATTAATGGGGAAACAAAAGAAGCTTATAAATATCCAGTAATAGGTGAAATAAAAGAAAATAATCAAGTATATCGTGGGACTGTAGTCTACTCAAAACAAGCACATATGTTGGTCACTAAAGTAGGAGACGACACTTTATATGGAAAATTGGCAGTTGAATTATTAGAACAACAACCAGAAAGTCCATTAAAAATAAGGTTAAGAGGGCTTGCACAAGTAATTAGTAAAATTGGATATGTAGGAGCAGTCTTGGTTTCTATTTCCTATTTATTTTCAGTAATCTTTATTGCCAATCAATTTCAATTGGATAAAGTAGCAGCTTTAGTGACCAATTTTCCTATTATCATTGGACATATTCTATATGCACTTACTTTAAGTGTAACTATTATTGTAGTAGCGGTTCCTGAAGGACTTCCTATGATGATTACACTTGTGCTTTCTTCTAATATGAAACGAATGCTTAAAAATAATGTGTTGGTACGTAAAATGGTTGGAATTGAAACAGCGGGCAGTATCAATATCTTATTTACTGATAAGACTGGCACATTAACAAAGGGGAAATTAGAAGTAACACATTTTGTAAGTGGGAATTTAAAAGAATATAACAACATGTTTGAATTAGAACGATATCCAAAGCTATATCACTTATTTTCTATCTCTTCTATTTATAATAATGCAAGTACATTTGGTGAAGATCAAAATATAATGGGTGGAAATATTACGGATCGTGCACTTTTAAAATTTGTTGGAAGAAAAGAAGCTCCAGTACAAGTATTAGAAACAATTCCATTTAATAGTAAAGAAAAGTATTCTTATGCAACTATACGAGATGACAATCATAAGCTTAAGTTAATTAAAGGAGCTCCAGAAAAAATATTAGAGCATTGTACGCATTATTATGATGAGTTAGGGAACAAGAAATCTTTATATAATAAAACGAATGTTACTACATATTTATCCCAAATGACAAAAAGAGGAATTCGTGTATTGGCTTTGGCAATTAATGATAATTATGACCTTAAAGATACATTTCACAATATTACTTTAGTTGGCTTTGTTTTAATTAAAGATGAGGTTAGAAAAGAAGCAATTACAGGTATTGAACTTGTAAAACAAGCACATATTCAAACAGTTATGATTACAGGAGATAACAAAGAAACTGCATATACAATTGGAAAAGAAGTTGGCTTGATTGAAAATAGTAAAGATTTAGTACTTACAAGCGATGAGTTAAAACAAAAAAGCGATGAAGAAGTAAAATTGTTGCTACCTAATTTACGTATTGTGGCGCGAGCATTACCACAAGATAAAAGTAGGTTAGTACGTTTAGCACAAGAGTTAGATTTGGTAGTGGGTATGACGGGTGATGGAGTAAATGATGCGCCTGCTTTAAAGAAGGCAGATGTTGGATTTGCGATGGGAAGTGGTACAGAAGTTTCTAAAGAAGCAAGTGATATTGTTATTTTAGATGATAACTTTTTGTCAATATCCAAAGCAATTTTATATGGGAGAACCATATTTAAAAGCATACGTAAATTTATTATTGTCCAGTTAACGATCAATTTCTGTGCAATCAGTTTATCAATTATTGGACCATTTATTGGGATTGATACACCAATAACAGTAATTCAAATGTTATGGATTAATATGGTGATGGATACATTAGCTGGACTAGCATTTGCGTATGAACCACCATTACTTGAATATATGAAAGAGTATCCAAAGAAAAAGGAAGAGGCAATTATCAATTCTTATATGATGCAACAAATTGTTGTAACTGGTTTATATTCCGCTTTGCTTTGTATTCTATTTTTAAAATTGCCTGTTATTCAAAAATGGTTTTCTTGGAACAATGCTGAATTTATGACAGCATTCTTTGGACTCTTTATTTTCATTGATATTTTTAATAGCTTTAATGCAAGAACGGCTCGGTTAAATTTACTTGCTCATATTTGGGAAAATAAAGTATTTTTAGCTATTATGATTTTTGTTATAACAGTACAAATTATTTTAATATATTATGGTGGGGATTTATTTAGGACAGTAGGTCTCAATTTGAAAGAATTTGAGATTATGATTTTACTAGCAGCTACTGTGATACCAGTTGACTTTGCTCGTAAACTTTATCTAAGAAGTAAAGGTAAGGTTGGTGGTGTCTAGTCTTGACATTAATTAGACAAACATTTAAATTGCAGTATAAAATCATAAGATTTTTATATAAATTGTCGGTATTACATTGAAAATTACTTTATATTTTGTTATAATTTTATTAGGTGATAGCATGATCTATTTATATAAAGATTTAACTAAAAATGGTTATAGTGACTATCAAATTAAAAAAATGGTCCGTGAAAATCGACTTTACATGATTGAAAAAGGTGTTTACTCTGACAAGCCAGTGTATGATTTTTTAGAAGTAATCACGAAGAAACATCCTAATGTGATTGTGACATTAGAAACGGCATGTTATTGTTATAAATTACTTAATCATTGTTCTACTTATGTAGTAGCTACAAAACAAAAAGATAGGAAGATCTTAGATCAAAATGTGAAACAAATTTATATGACAGATACACTATATCCTATTGGAAAAAGTACAGTGACTTATCATGGGTATCCAATTCACATATATGATTTAGAACGATTATTAATCGAAATTGTCCGTAATAAAACAAATATCGATTATGAGATCTATCAGACCATTATACAAAATTATAGAAAATTAGGGAGATTACTTAATCTTTCAAAATTAAAATCTTATATTACTTAT
Organism: uncultured Bacilli bacterium; assembly: GCA_947588975.1. GTDB lineage: Bacteria > Bacillota_I > Bacilli_A > RF39 > UBA660 > UBA5026. The sequence continues at coordinate 981 of CANQAF010000068.1, read as the reverse complement.
TTTAAAGACGAAAAAATATGGATGCGTATTGAAAAAGAAGTAATTCAATATGTATAACATATTTTTTTTTGAACGTAAATTTTGAAAATTTAGGTTAACAAATTTGCAAATAGCGAAGTATTATTTATAATGGAAATTATGATTTCCAAATTTATTGCAAAAATTGTCAAGATTAATGAAATATGAACAAAAAGTTAGCTATAAGTACACAAATGTATTGTTAAGGAGTGAAAATATGATTAGTTTTGTAGTTTGTGACGATCAAAAAGAATTTTGTAAAAAAGTAAGAAAAATAATTGATAAAACATTTATGAAAAATACAGTTGAATATGAAATAAAAGAATTTGATGGGTATGACAGTCATATGAAACAATTTATTGAGCAATCATATGCTTCTAAAATTTATATTTTAGATATTGAGCTTAAAAATGGAATCTCTGGAATAGATATTGCAAGAAAGATTAGAAAAAACGATTGGAATAGTATTATCATTATGGTAACTGCACATTCCGATTTAGGATACGAAGCATTGAAAGCTCAAATTATGTTATTAGACTTTATTTCTAAATATGATGAATGTGAGAAAAATCTAACAAATGTGTTGAAAAAAGCAGTCAATAAAATTGATTGTAAAAAAGTATTATTATTTGAGTCATATGGTATTTCACATCGTATCTATTTAGATGATATTTTATATGTAACTAAAGATACTGTTGATAGAAAATGTATTATAAAAACAACGTATGGTGAATTTGCAGTGAATAAAACTATGAACCAAATGATTGATGAGTTAGACCAAAGATTTTATTTATCACATAGAAGTTGTCTAGTAAATACCGATAAAATCAAGGATATTGATTGGAAGAATAATTTAATCTATTTTGATCAAAATGACAAAATCGATTTATTATCCAGAGATAAGAAGAAGGGATTGAAGGAAATTGTCAGTGTATATTAGTTGGTTTTTAATAGGAATAATAT
>CANQAF010000067.1 GCA_947588975.1 uncultured Bacilli bacterium | reverse complement strand
TGCCATATCAGTAATAGTGGAATGGCAAGTTGTTCAGAACCTAAACATTTAGCAGATTATCTTATCTTAGATGGTAAGATGATGGTAGAGTTTGCAACTAAAGTAACAACTGGATATGAAGATAATTTGAATAAAATAACTTATACAGAAAACAATGGTTATTTAACTTTAAACATAGATGATTTATCTGCAACTCCTCATCCAAGATTTGGATTCATGACTGTACAACCAATAGATTTAACAAATTACATATATTTGTATGTTGACTTAGATGCAAAGATGAATGCTTCTGTCAGTTCAAGTCCTGACTTTGGTTACTTATTTTCTGATAAAAATATTCTCGATGATATGTCCTCATACTATGCTAATGGTATAATAATAAGAGGTCAGGATGTTCCAGAAAATTGGAGCGAATCAAAGGAAAGAAAGACATATTTATCAATGTTAAACTCCATAAATGAAAGTGGATATTTCTATTTATGGAGAAATATGTGTGTTGCAAATGTTACGGCTAATATATACAATATATGGTTGCAATTAAGTAATTAGTAATTAATTATATTGATATTGTTTTAGATAAAATAGTCAAGCAATTGACTATTTTCTGATGATTGTTTAATTTTGGATTGAATAATCATGGTAGGTTTGTTATAATGTTAATGCTAGTGTAAGAGGAGGATATAATATGACAAAATATGTTTATTTATTCCGTGAAGGAAATAAAGATATGAGAGATTTACTAGGTGGTAAAGGTGCTAATTTAGCAGAAATGACAAATATCGGATTACCCGTTCCAAGTGGATTTACAGTGACAACTGAAGCTTGTAATCAATATTATCAAGATGGAGAAACAATTCGTGATGATATTCAAAATGAAATATTCACTAAAATTACAGAATTAGAAAATATGACTGGTAAACAATTTGGAAATCCAGAAAATCCATTATTGGTTTCAGTTCGTAGTGGGGCACGTGCTAGTATGCCAGGTATGATGGATACTATCTTGAATTTAGGGCTTACTGATATTGTAGCAGAGGGATTTACAAAAATAACAAATAATAAACGTTTTGTATATGACTCTTATCGCCGTTTTATTAGTATGTTTGCAGATGTCGTAAAAGGGTTTGATAAAAATAAGTTTGAACACATATTAGAAATGCAAAAAGAAAAACGTCAAGTAAAATTTGATAATGAGTTAGATGCAGATGATATGTATGAAATTACACAATTATATAAAGATTTATATAATGAATTAGATGGAAATCCATTTCCACAAGATCCGAAAATCCAATTAATGGAAGCAGTACAAGCTGTATTTCGTTCTTGGAATAATGAAAGAGCAAAAGTATATCGTAAAATGAATGAAATTCCAGATGATTGGGGAACTGCTGTAAATGTACAAGAAATGGTGTATGGAAATAGTGGAGAAACTTCAGGTACTGGAGTAGCATTTACAAGAAATCCAGCTACGGGAGAGAAAAAATTATACGGAGAATATTTAATTAATGCTCAAGGGGAAGATGTTGTTGCTGGTATTCGTACTCCAGCAAGCATTGAAACATTAAAAGAAGTAATGCCAGATGTATATAATCAATTTTCTCAAATAGCAACTACTTTGGAAAATCATTATAAAGATATGCAAGATATGGAATTTACAATTGAAAATGGTAAATTATTCATGTTACAAACACGTAATGGGAAACGTACTGCCTCTGCTGCTTTAAAAGTTGCTTTAGATTTATTAAATGAAGGTATGATTTCAGAAGAAGAGGCTGTTTTACGTGTTAGTCCAAATGATTTGGATCAATTATTACACCCAACTTTTGAGCCAACGGCATTAAAACAAGGAAAAATAATTGCTCAAGGACTTGCAGCTTCTCCTGGAGCCGGTACAGGTAAAATATATTTTCATGCTAAAGATGTTATAGAAGCAAGTGAACGTGGAGAGCAAACGTTATTGGTTCGTTTAGAAACATCACCAGAAGATATTTCAGGAATGGCTAAAGCAAATGGTATTTTAACGGTACGTGGTGGAATGACATCACATGCTGCTGTTGTTGCACGTGGTATGGGTAGATGTTGTGTTTCTGGTTGCAGTAGTTTAATAGTAGATGAGGATAATAAAATACTTACAACTGCGGATGGAACTGTATATCATGAGGGAGATTATTTATCAATTGATGGTAGTACAGGATATGTATATGGAGAAGAAATCGCAACTGTAGAAGCAAGTATAAGCGGAGATTTCGAAACATTTATGAATATGGCAGATCGTTATCGTAAATTAAAAGTAAAAGTAAATGCTGATACTCCAGTTGATGCTGCTCAAGCAGTTCGTTTTGGAGCAGAAGGTATTGGTTTATGTCGTACTGAGCATATGTTCTTTAGTGATGAAAGAATTTTTCAAGTTAGAAGAATGATTGTTGCTGAAACAAAAGAACAAAGAGTGGAAGCTTTAAATCAATTACTAGAAATGCAAAGAGGAGATTTTGTAGAATTGTTCCGTACAATGAATGGACTTCCTGTAACAATTCGTTATTTGGATCCACCTCTACATGAGTTTTTACCTCATACTGATGAAGAAATTCAGGCTTTGGCAGAATCTTTACATATGACATTTGAAGCTTTAAAAGATAGAATTGATTCTTTGAAAGAATTTAATCCAATGATGGGACATAGAGGTTGCCGTTTGGATGTCACTTATCCTGAAATTGCTGTTATGCAAACTCGTGCTGTCATTGAAGCTGCTATTATGGTAACTAGAGAAAATATTGCTGTAAAACCACAAATTATGATTCCTTTAATTACAGATTTAACAGAATTGAAATATGTAAAAAATTTAGTGACTGAAACAGCGGAGAAAGTATTAGAAGTTAATCAAATAAAAATTGATTATAAAGTTGGTACTATGATAGAGACTCCAAGGGCTTGTATGTTGGCAGATGAACTTGCCGAGGAAGCAGAATTCTTTAGTTTTGGAACTAATGACTTAACACAACTTACATTTGGTTTCTCAAGAGATGATGCGTCTAAATTCTTAAAAGATTATTATGAAAAGAAAATTTTTGAAAATGATCCATTTGCAAGAGTTGATCAAAAGGGTGTAGGTCTTTTAATGGAATATGCAATTACAAGTGGAAGAAAAACGAGACCAGATATTGAATTGGGTATTTGTGGTGAACATGGAGGAGATCCAAGTAGTGTTGAATTTTGTAATATGATTGGACTTGATTATGTATCATGTTCTCCATATCGTGTTCCAGTAGCACGTTTAGCTGCAGCACAAGCTGCTATTAAAGAAGGAATGAATAAGGAATAAAATACAATATCTGTATTTATTCCAGTAATTATTGGGGAAAAGTAATTTATAAAAAATACTTCTTAAATAATTACAATGTTTATCAAACCCTAAAAAAGTGAAATTTATATAAAATATTTAAGACTAAGATGACTTAATGTCGTATAGTCTTTTTTTATGCTAGTGCGACAATATTTAGGGGTTTCAATAAGTTTGAAAACTGCTGAAATCTTTTTTGATTGTTATCAAAAGATAAATTTTCTACAATAACCCATTGTTATTGTGATAATTAATATAATCTTTAAAGTTTTCATTAGTATGATTAATTCTAATTTTAGTGTCTTTTTTAGTAATTATTAGTTTTCTTATTTCGTTTCTTATACCTAACTTTTCTAGGCAAATCAAGATGTTTATGATATACATTACAAGTGTTTTTTTAACAAATTTCACTAAATTTACAAAAAAGTTTACAAATATGCTATAATAACTTTTGAGGTGAAAAGAATGGCTAATTTTTTAACTAGAAAAGAAGTAATTGATGGTGTTACAGTTGTTCATACTGGTATGACTAATAGCGTTAGTGTAAATGGACACATCAAATCAGAAGAAATTGTTGAAATGTATGATTCAAATGGAAATAGATTTTATTCCAATTTTGGGTCAATTGAAGAAGCAAATAAAGCAATAGTAACACTTGCGGAAGAAGGAATTACTGCTGTAATTGGACCAAAAGCCCCTTGTACAGGTTATAATGGACAACAGATTCCAAATACGTCAGAAAATGCCGTTGGTGTATTTATTGTATCTGTTTCAGAAAAAAGCGATGATTTTTCTTCACATAAAACAAGATAATTTTTTAAGGTGACTATCTTTCAAAGTCATCTTTTTCTTTGCTTAGATCTAATTCTTCAATTTAATTAGCATCTAAAACATTATATATCATTCTTAGTTTTATATAATTTTATATCAATCTTATTCATCCTAAATGAGATTGTGGTACAGGCCAGTATCAAAGAGAAAATGAATAAAGCATAATAAATGACCTATTTTTGTACTAGTGTAGTTATCAAATTTAGTAGAATAAAAGCTAAGATAATTGAACATATATCTTAGCTTTTATAATATAAAGATGAGTTTAAAATATAAGATATGAAAAGATTATAAATCAATAT
>CANQAF010000066.1 GCA_947588975.1 uncultured Bacilli bacterium | reverse complement strand
AGAACTCCGCCGTGGGCGCAGGGATTACTGCTCCGTGCGGACGGGTATGAATGTGAATTTTACAGGAAGGACTGAGAAGTGTCCAAAATCACCTCCTGCCAAGGCTAATAGGCAGGAGGTGTTCTTTTATGACCGAACTTGAAAAACAGAAAATAATAAAGCTGCGAAACGGCGGCTATGGCTATATTCGTATTGCACAGACTCTCGGAATGTCTGAAAATACAGTAAAGTCATTCTGCCGCCGAAACTCCCTCTGTGGTGAGAATAAGAGCGCAGTTAAAATAAAAGACAGCGGCTGCCGCTGCAGACAATGCGGAAAGAAAATAACACAGACGGCAGGCAGAAAGCCAAAAGTTTTCTGTTCGGACAGCTGTCGTATTGCGTATTGGACGGCAAATCAGGATAAGGTGGTACGCAGGACGGCTGTTGAATTTGAATGTCCTGTCTGCCACGAAAAATTCAAGGATTATCCGAGGAACAACAGAAAGTATTGCAGCCGTGAATGTTACATCAAAAGGAGGTATGGTGATGAGCCGTGAACAGTTTGAAAAAGAGAAAATGTATCAGGCAACGATGAGCATTGCAAGAACCATGCTTAAAAACCGCCTTATTACCCAAGAGGAGTATTGTCAGATTGATACAATGTTCACGGAGCGATATGGCGTAAAATTCGGCACATTATTTTCAGAAATCACTTGCTATTCTGAGGGAAAAGAGTGATATATAGTAGTGAAAGGAGCGTGGCTTTATGCGCAATATACGCAAAATCGAGCCTTGCTCACCGCCGCCTGTCAAACGGCTGAGAGTGGCGGCATACGCAAGAGTATCGATTGAAAAAGGCAGGACCATTCACTCACTGTCATCACAGATAAGCTACTATAACGAACTTATACAAAACAACCCGGAATGGGAATTTGCAGGCGTGTACGCCGACAGAGGCATCAGCGGCACGGGCATCGCGGCAAGAGATGAGTTTCAGCGGCTGCTCGCCGATTGCGAGGACGGTAAAATCGATGTCGTTCTGTGCAAGAGCATATCGAGGTTTGCAAGAAACACGGTAGACCTGCTGAACACGGTAAGGCGTTTAAAAGACCTCGGCATAGAGGTGCGGTTTGAAAAGGAGAACATAAACTCCCTATCTGGCGACGGCGAACTTATGCTTTCCATTCTCGCCAGCTTTGCACAAGAAGAAAGCCGTTCGATTTCCGAAAATGTAAAATGGGGTACAAGAAAACGCTTTGAACAAGGACTTCCGAACGGGCATTTTCAAATTTACGGTTATCGTTGGGAGGACGACCGCCTTGTTATAGAGCCGCATGAGGCAGAGATAGTCAGGCTGATATATGACAACTTTCTCAATGGGCTGTCTGCCGAAAGCACAGAAAAGCAGCTTGAAGAAATGGGAGTGAAATCCTACAAAGGAATGCACTTCGGAAATTCTTCTATCCGTCAGATATTAAGCAATATTACCTATACGGGCAATCTGCTCTTTCAAAAAGAATACGTTTCTGACCCGATAACAGGAAAATCCAAAATCAATCGAGGAGAACTTCCGCAGTATTTTGTAGAGAACACGCACGAGGCTATTATACCGATGGAAACGTTCCAAGCTGTACAAAACGAGAGAAAACGGCGCAGAGAACTCGGAGCATTGGCAAATTGGAGCATTCCCACCTCCTGCTTTACAAGCAAGATCAAGTGCGGCATATGCGGAAAAAGCTACCGCAGGAGCGGTAAACGCCAGAGAAAAGACCCCAACGAGGTTTATTACATCTGGATATGCAGGAACAAGAGCGATAAAGGTTCGAAATTCTGCGATTCCAAGTCGATACCTGAAAAAATGCTGAAAGCAGTATGCGCCGAGATTCTCGGCACAGAGGAATTTGACGAGCAGCAATTCTCAGATAAAGTCGAGAAAATAACTGTAGTCGGAAACGACACTCTGACCTTTCATTTTTATGACGGAACGGTGCTGAATAAGCAATGGAAGTCCACGGCAAGAACCGACTGGTGGACGGAGGAACGCAGAGCGAAATGGGGAGAACTTCACAAGTCCAAAGCGTCCAATCCTAACAAACGGCAGTATTATGAGTTCACAGGCTTAATAAAGTGCGGACAATGCGGCGAAAATTTCAGGTGCCAGACCACCGAACTTAAAAGCGGAATACAAAGCCGTTCATGGCGGTGCTGCAAAGCCTGCGGAAACATTTCAATAAGAGATGATATACTAAGGCAAATGGTCTGCGAGGTTCTTCAAATAAGCGATTTCTCAGAAGAGATAATGGATTCGCAAATTGAGAAAATAACGGTCAGAGGTTCGGAAGTAACTTTTTGTTTTCTGAACGGAAAAATGGAAACCCGTCAGTACATCAAGCCGAAAAAGAGAGGAACTAAACACACGGAGGAGTACAAGGAATATATGAGTAAAATAATGAAAACAAAATGGAAGGAGGGCAAAACAAATGGCAAAGGCGAAAACGGTAACAACGATCCCTGCAACGGTTAATCGGTTTAACTCCTCTCCCATAACGCAGGTCAAAAAGCGGAGAGTGGCAGGCTACGCCCGTGTTTCAACCGATACCGATGAGCAGTTTACAAGCTACGAAGCGCAGGTCGATTATTACACGAACTACATAAAAAGCCGTGAGGATTGGGAATTCGTTTCCGTATTTACGGACGAAGGAATAAGCGGAACTTCGACAAAGCACAGAGAGGGTTTCCGCAAAATGATCGAAGAGGCTATGGCGGGAAAACTCGACCTTATCATTACGAAGAGCGTCAGCCGTTTCGCAAGAAACACGGTCGACAGCCTTTCAACGATACGCAAGCTGAAAGAGATAGGCTGCGAATGCTACTTTGAAAAAGAAAATATCTGGACGTTTGACGGCAAGGGAGAACTTCTCCTGACCATTATGTCGAGCCTTGCACAGGAGGAAAGCCGTTCGATTTCGGAGAACGTAAAATGGGGACACAGAAAGCGTTTCGCAGACGGCAAGGTCAGCGTTCCCTTTGGGCGGTTCTTGGGATACAAACGAGGAGAGGACGGAAACCTCGTGATTGACGAGGACGAGGCGGTGACGGTGCGGAAAATTTACAGACTGTTCCTGTCAGGGCTTACTCCTCACGCCGTGGCAAAACGGCTGACAAGCGAGGGAATACCCACGCCCGGCGGCAAGGACAAATGGAATCCGTCAACGATAAAGAGCATACTCACCAACGAAAAATACAAGGGCGATGCACTTCTTCAGAAAGAATTCACGGTGGACTATCTCACCAAAAAGAAAAAGACTAACGAGGGCGAAGTGCCGCAGTATTATGTGGAAAATAATCACGAGCCGATAATATCGCCCGAAGTATTCGAGATGGTTCAGCAGGAGTTTGAAAGGCGCAAAGACGGCAGCAGCAGATACAGCGGCGTGGATATATTTTCATCTAAAATAAAGTGCGGCTGCTGCGGAAGTTACTTCGGCTCAAAGGTATGGCACTCAACCGATAAATACCGCCGCATCATATGGCAATGCAATCACAAATTTGACGGACAGAAATGCACCACGCCTCATCTTACCGAGGACGAAATAAAAGCGGCGTTTATCAAGGCGGTCAACAAGCTGCTGAAGAACAAAAACGAGCTTATATCGAACATCGAACTTATCCGAAAAACGCTGTGTGATGTTTCTGCTCTGGAAGAACAGCAAAAGTCAAAGCGCACCGAAATGGCTGTACTGATCGAGGAGATGAATGACTGCATAGCGACAAACGCTCGTATAGCGCAAAATCAGGAGGAGTACAGAAAACGGTATGATTCCATCGTGTGCCGTTATGAATCGGCTAAGGCGGAATACGAGAAAATCGAAAAGCAGATCTCCGACAACCTTGCAAGGAGCGAGGTCATGAGTGCGTTCATAAAAACGCTGAAAAAGCAAGGCGGTGCGGTGACCGCATTTGACGATGCCTTGTGGGGCGGTCTGCTCGATTATCTGACAGTCTACAAAAAGGACGATATTCGCTTTACATTCAAGGACGGGACGGAAATAAAGGTCTGAGTCTTGTTTCAGATTTTTTGTTCTTCAAAAAGGGTAAATTTATTTTTGTGAAAATCAAGCATTCCTTCATCGCGCATTTTGCAAAGCTCATTTGACATTGCGCTGCGGTCTACCGAAAGAAAATCTGCCATTTGCTGACGGTTAAAGGATATTGTAAAGGAACTGCTGTTTTGCTTTTTCGCTTCGTCGGAGAGGTACGACAGCAGTTTTTCACGCGTTGTACGCTGTGACATTAAGCCAAGTTTTTGTACGAGCTTTCTGTTTTTTTCGGAAATTGTGTAAAACAGAGCCTTTACAAGCCGTGTATGATAAGGACAGGCAGACGGGCACAGGGACAGTATTTTCTCAATATCAAAGAACAAAACAGTACTGTCTTCGGCGGCGATAACATCGTTAAGCAAGGCTCCGCTGTCCGGTGCAGCATAGGCCTCTCCGAACATTTCTCCGATGCATATTTCATTCAGTATGCTGAGATTTCCCCAGTAATCCACTTTTTGTATAATAAGCCTGCCCTCGGCAAGCAGCAAAAGATCACGGATATACTCTCCCTGACGAAACACATATTCTTTCTTACTGTAATTTTTGACTGACGCATTAAGGCAATTCAGCATAGACGCGATTTCCTCTTCTCCGATACCGGCGAAGAGTTTTGTGCGTTTTAATGTTGAAATATATTTTTTCATAAAAACCTCTTTTCCGTTGTAAATACAACCGACTTTTCTTTTATATTATACTATAATGAGATCAG
>CANQAF010000065.1 GCA_947588975.1 uncultured Bacilli bacterium | reverse complement strand
TTAGTATCATTAACCAATTAATTTACACATTCACTGTTTTAATATATGATTAATGAAGAATCTTATTATGAGATTCTTTTTCTATTCCCTTCACACTTGGAATAATGTTATAATAGAATATAAGGAGTGAAACTATGTATCAAGAGAAAAAAATTTTAATATTAGGAATGGCCAAAAGCGGCTATGAAGTTGCAAAGTTATTATCTAATTACCATAATAACATTATTGTAACCGATGGAAAGCAACAAGATGAATCACAAATCAAAGAGTTGGAACAATTAGGAATTCCTGTAATTATTACTGAAAACCAAGAGGCATTGTTAGATGATAGTTTTGATGTCGTTGTAAAAAATCCGGGAATAAAGTATACTAATCCATGTGTGATGAAGGCTAACAGATTAAATATTCCTGTTGTGAATGAACTAGAAGTTGCTTATTCTTATTTACCTAGTAATGTTAAAATTATAGGAGTTACTGGATCCAATGGAAAAACAACAACTGTCACACTTATTTATGAAATATTGAAAAAAGCTTTCCCTCGTGTACATCTATGTGGCAATATAGGTTATCCGGTTTCTGGTATGATATCTCAAATTCAAAGTGGCGATATTATGGTCATTGAAATTTCTGACCACCAATTATGTGATATGTACAAGTTTAAAACTGATATTAGTGTTTTAACTAATATCAGTGATACTCATACTGATTTTCATGATTCACACGAACGTTATGTAGAGATGAAAAAAAGAATTTTTAATCACCATACCAAAGATAATTATGCAATTTTAAATTTTGATAATGAAGAGGTTATCAATGCTACTAAGGAAATTCAAAGTCATAAATGTTATTTTTCTAGAGTTATGAAACAATTATGTTACTTAAAAGATGGAATTATTTATTATGATAATCAAGCATTTATAAATGTGGATGAAATTTGTTTAAAAGGAACACATAATTATGAAAATATAATGGCCGCAATATTAGTTGCCAAGATATTAAAAGTAGAAGATGCTACTATTAAAGATGTTTTAAAAACTTTTAAAGGTGTAGAACATCGTATCGAATATGTTACAACAATTCATGGTAGAGAAATTTATAATGATTCAAAATCTACAAATAATGTAGCAACCATTACAGCATTAAAATCTTTTGAAAAACCAGTTCGTTTATTGCTAGGGGGATTAGATCGTAACCAAGATTTTAGTGAATTATATCCATATATGAATTATGTTAGAAAAGTATATTGTTTTGGGGAAACTAAAAGTAAAATAAAGGATTTTTGTGATTCAAATCATATCGAATGCGAAGTATTTGATACATTAAAAGAAGCTTCCGTGGCATCGTATCAAGAATCTATCGAAGGAGAAGTTATTTTACTATCACCAGCGTGTGCTTCATGGGATCAATATGCTTGCTTTGAAGATCGTGGGAATGAATTTAAAACAATCATGTCGAACTTTGCAAATTAATTTTGAATAAAAAGGTATGATAAGAATAGGAACTTTTTATCTACAGTTAAAAAAAGCAACATAAGTTGCTTTTTTCTTGACACCATCGATTTCAATTCATTGAAAACATATTTAAAATATGATATACTCATCTATATGAAGGTGATAGAATGAAATTTGAAACAATAATAGAATCTATTAAAAAAATAATAGCATTTATAAAACAGTATTTTAAAACTAATATTCTCGTTATGACATTTGTCATATCATCTGTGATTAATGCTAGTATATTACGTTTTTTTACTGTTAAAAATTATTTTGAAATTAGGCCAATTATAGCTGATTTAGCTTTAGTACTTGTCATTGCTGCGTTTGGTTATTTCATAAAACCAAAACATCAATTTCGTTATTATATCACATGGTCTATTATTTTAACATTAATATGTTTAGTCAATTCCATTTATTATACAAATTTTTTATCATTTGCTTCTTTTTCATTATTACAAACTTCTTTACAATTGGTAGGCGTAACAGATGCGGTTGTAGAAAATGTAATGGAATTAAAAGATTTTTGCTATATCTGGCAAATCGTTGTAATGATTTTTGTACATATCAAATTAAAGAAAAAAGGATATTATGACTATGTAGAAAAAATTGAAGTAGGTAAAGTACGTGCTTTAAATACTCTTGTTGCTAGTCTAATTTTCTTTGGTTTATTTATTTCTACCCTTAGTTCAACTGATATTAGTCGTTTAAGCAAGCAATGGAATCGCGAATATGTAGTAATGTGTTTTGGAACTTATACTTACCAGGCTAACGATTTAGTTGCTACTTTACAAGCAAAGATTAATCCATTATTTGGTTATGATGAGCATGCTAAAATGTTTCGTGAGTACTATAGTGAACGTGATAATTCACACCAACAAAATCAATATACGAATATCTTAAAAGGGATGAATGTGATTGCAATTCATGCTGAAAGTATTCAAAATTTTGTTTTGGATACAGAATTCAATGGAGAACCAGTGGCACCAAATTTAAAACGACTTGCAAGTGAGGGGTTATATTTTTCTAATTTTTATGCACAAGAAAGTGTTGGAACTAGTAGCGATAGTGAATTTACATTTAATACTGGTTTAATGCCTGCAAGTACTGGAACTGTTTTTGTTAGTTATTTTGATAGAGAATATGTGACCATTCCAAAATTATTAAAAGAACAAGGATATTATACATTTAGTATGCATGGAAATAATGGTTCTTTTTGGAATCGTTTAAATGCGCATAAAAGTTTAGGATATGACAAATACTATAATTATAAGAATGATTTCGTGATTGATGAAACGATTGGACTTGGACTTTCTGATAAATCTTTCTTCCGTCAAGCAGTGCCAAAAATTAAAACAATTAGTGAGCAAAATAAAAATTTTTATGGAGTTTTAATTATGTTAACGAACCATACTCCTTTTTCTGATATTGAAGGACATACAGATTATGAAGTCAATTATAAATATCAAGCATTAAATGAAGAAACTGGTGAAATGGAAGAAAAAGTAGCACCATATATGGAAGGAACCAAACTTGGGAATTATTTTAAATCTGTACATTATGCGGATGAAGCATTAGGTCAATTTATAAATGATATGGATGAAGCAGGATTATTAGAAAATACAGCAATTGTTATTTATGGAGATCATGATGCAAAATTAAAAGAATCTCAATATCGTCGTTTTTATAATTATGTACCAGAAACTGATAGTATTTTAAGTTCAGATGACCCTGCATATATTGATGTAGATTATTATACATATGAATTGAATCGTAAAGTTCCATTTATCATTTGGACAAAAGATCATAGATTACAAGGTGAAGTAACAAAAGTAACCGGAATGTATAATGTGCTTTCAACATTAGGTAATATGATGGGATTTTCAAGTCCATATGCAATTGGACAAGATATCTTTAGTATTGATGAAAATGTTGTTGTATTCCCAGATGGTAATTGGCTTACTGATAAAATGTATTATAATCAAAGTACAGATGACATTAAGTTGTTAAACTCCAATGAAACAGTTAGTATGGAATATGTTCAAAAATATACAGATTTTGCAGAACAAGCTCTTTCTATATCGGATTCGATTATTGTATATGATTTAATTAAGAAAACCAACGAAATTAAAGAATTATTAGGACAGGAGTAACGATATGAAAAAAAGAAAAATTAAACCATGGCCAGTTATTCTAACATTAATTATTTGTTGTTTTATTGTTTTACTATTCTGTTTAGTTGATATATATCGTAGTTTAAAATCTGGGAATATTTCTCAAGTAAAAGTGTTAGAGACAATTGAAAATTATGATTATAAATTAGATGAAAATGACTCTGCATACGTAAAATCATTATTTAAAGACCTGAAAAAGGTATTGGAAGAGGAACAAGTAGATGAGCAATCCTATGCATCTTTAATGAGTCAAATATTTGTAGCAGATTTTTATTCATTGAAACAGGCAATTAATAAAAATGATGTTGGTGGAACGCAATTTGTATATGAACCATATCAAAATGATTTCATAGCTTCTGCTAAGTCAACAATTTATGCATATGTTGAAAATAATATATATGGAACTCGTAATCAAGCATTACCATTGGTAAGTAATGTAGAAGTCACAGATATTCAATCTACAGAATATGAATCAGATATGGTATCTGATCAAAAGGCATATTTAGTTGATTTGTATGTTACTTATGAAGAGACGTTAGATTATCCAAATCATGTATCATTAACTTTGGTACATAATGATGACAAATTGCAAATTGTAAAAATGCAATAAAGAGAAAATTTTCTCTTTTTTTATGCAAATAATCAATAGTCATTAAAATTATGTAATCCATGGAATATTTCATGATTTATATCATATAGTGAAATAGATAGTACTAGGAGGGAACATATGATTAACAAAAAAAATTTATGGTTTTTAACATTATTTAGTTTGATATTAGTGTTGAGTGTATATTATATTACAATGCCATCAGAATTGTTACTAACAGGGAATGGAAATTATGTTGATACAAGTTCTTCTGAAAATACAGAAACAGAACCCACTGTATCCATTGAAGAAAGTGAACTTATAACTGCTCTTCGTGTTTCCGCAGATGAAGAATTGATGGAAGAATTAGATGCACTAAAGGAAATATTAACTGATACAAAAGCTTCGGTTGATGAGAAAAATACAGCATTTGAAAAAATGAAAGCATTAAATATTAATAAAGGGGAGGAAACTAAATTAGAACAAAAGTTGCAAGATGAATTTCAACTTAAAACATTTGTAAAAATAGATGGGGATCAGATTAAAGTTGTTGTAGATAGTAATAAACATGATACGACAATTGCAAATAATATTATGAGAAGTATTCAAAGCAATTTTGATAAAAAAATGTATATTACTGTACAATTTAAAGGATAAATTTGACTTCTTGAATAGAAGTCTTTTTCAATGTAAAATGCAATCAAATATAGTCTATAATATTGACAAAAGGCCGGGGGGGGGTTATACTAATATCGTAAAATAGAGGAGGAAGTAAGAATGAAGAAAAAAGGATTTACGTTAATCGAATTATTAGCAGTCATCGTAATTTTAGCAATTATCGCATTAATTGCAACACCAATGATTATGGGAGTAATCGATGATGCAAGAAAAGGAGC
>CANQAF010000064.1 GCA_947588975.1 uncultured Bacilli bacterium | reverse complement strand
CCCCATTAATTATGGGAGTCATTGAAGATGCAAGAAAGAGTGCAGCATTATCGAGTGCACAAGGATATGTAGAAGCAATTGAACAATCAATTATAGAATCAGAACTAGATATTAGTATGAGTGGATTTTTAGATGGAATCTATGAAGTAAGTGAATTAGAAAATTTAGAATATAAAGGAAAAGGACCGACTCAAGGATATGTAGAGATTAAAGATATGGAAGTAGTAAACGCACATCTTTGTGTCAATGATCATTCTATTGATTATGATGGAACAGAAGCAGAGGAATCAAAATCTTCCTATTGTAAAGAAGAACCAACACTGACTATTATAAAGAATGGAGAAAGTACAAAACAAGAATTAGGAAAAGTAAATAATACTGAGATTCTATTGGAAGATGCAACAAATATCAAAAGTATAAGTTGTAATAATGGCACAAGTGTAACAATAGAAGAAAATACATTAAAATTAGAGCATATATATGGAGATACGATATGCAGAGTTGATAATAGTTTAGAAGATAGTGTAAATCATTTAGATCATACAAAAACAACAATTATTATGATGAATGATGAAACATTGGACAACTTAGTAACATTTAAAAAAGATACGAATGTTATATTAGATTTAAATGGTAAGAAAATTACGAGTAACAACACCAATACCAATCGTAGTATTACTATAGAAGGTTCATTACATATTACTTCAACCAAACTAGATGGAACAATTGAAGTACAAGCAGGTTTAGGAAATGAAAATCATCTTACTTTAGACCATGTGAAAATATTAAAGCCATTGATAAATGAAAGTGACGCTGCTTCAGCAATCTACAATAGAGGATACATGGAAGTCAATGATGGAACATATATAGAAGGACCATATGGGATTGGAAGCAATAATGTAGAGGGAGCAAAGTTTGTTATAAATGGTGGAACCATTAAAGGAACAGTGCACTCAGGAATTGCTATCAATAATCAATATGGAACTGGAATAATAAGAGGTGGAATTATAATTGGCAATGAAGAAAGTATAATAACTTCAGCGTCTAATCTTGTAATCGAACAAACGGATAAACCAATTTATATTTCATCACTATCAGAAAAAAGGCATCCAGTAATATGGAATGGAGGGACAGGAACAATTACAATTACTGGAAATCAAGCAAATGTATGTACGTCAGATTCATTGCAAATCACGAGTGGATTATGTGTTTATTCAAATGAAAATAGTATTGCTATTCAAAATGCTAGTACAGGAACAATCAATATAAATGGTGGAACTTATATTGGCGGTTGGCAAGGAATTAATAATCATGCTACTGGTATGGTTAATATAAGAAATGCTTATATAACTGCAAAAGAATATGGAGTTTTGAATAATAGTGACGGTGGGAAAGGAAT
The DNA here is from genome assembly GCA_947588975.1 of uncultured Bacilli bacterium. Lineage (GTDB taxonomy): Bacteria > Bacillota_I > Bacilli_A > RF39 > UBA660 > UBA5026. The sequence continues at coordinate 3,923 of CANQAF010000064.1, read as the reverse complement.
TATACGTATATGTAATTCTACTGTAATTGGGAAAACTTGTGACTTATATTTTAGTACTGGTAGTAATAGTCATGATGGTTATCTCTACTATGCTTCAAATGTAATATTTTCAAATGGAAATAATACTCCAAAAATTGCGGGACGTACAGAATATATTCAATTAAGTGAAGAAGCATGTTAAATGTTTCTTTTTTTTGATATATGAAGATTTGCTGATAAGAAATGTAAAGAATGAAAGGTTTTACTCATAATTTATTGAAATTTATATAAAAATATGATAATATGAAACTGTCAAATAAATCATAGAATAGTTTGAGATAAGTATAAAATATTAAGTATGCTTTTAGCAAACGGGGGGGGGGTAATACCCTCTTTTTTTATTGTCTAAAGGAGTGAGAAATATGAAAAAAGGATTTACATTGATTGAGTTACTAGCAGTAATCGTAATATTAGGAATTATAGCAGTTATCACAACCCCATTAATTATGGGAGTCATTGAAGATGCAAGAAAGAATTCTGCTATTCAATCAGTAAATGGTCTATTAGAAGCAGGAGAACAATATCAAATAGAAGGAATGATGGATGGAACAGGAAAGAAAGAAATTGATTTAACTAGTGATGACTTAGAGATTAAGGGAAGTAAACCAGAAAGTGGGACGCTACTTATTGATACAGAAGGGAATATGAGTATTATAGCGAAATATGGAAATTACTGTATCGAAAAGAAATTCTTAGAAGAAGAACCAACTATAGTCACAAAAGAAGAATGTACAATAGAAGAATCAGAAAAAGAAAATATGACAACTAAGATCTATGGAGTAAGAAGAAAGATAGAAGAAAGTGCAACAACATGGGAGAGAATAGAAGATTCTATCAATTTAAAAGCAAATGCCATTAAAAGTCAAGAAGATTTAGATCAAGGTGTACAAAATGATTTTGATGCAATCTATCCATGGAGTGGAATAGAATCATATACATATGATATTAAGAAAAAAGAAATTACAAGTTGGTATAATGATAATCCTCAAACATTTGATTTTGATGGAAGTAAAGGAGAAGTATTAACATATATACCAACATTTTATTATAAGAGATATCAAGAAAGTGGATATGAATATATTCTAATTAGTAATAAAAATCTAGAAGGATATACAAGAAGTGATGCATTTTCGATAGGAAGATATACGATGTCTGGTGATGATAATGCTGTTCATAGTAAAAGTGGAGTACAGCCATTGGTAAATACTAATATTACACAATTTAGAGAATATGCAAGAAAGTTGGGCTCAGAATTCAGTCAATTAGATTATCATTATTTCATTATTCAACTACTATACTTAGTAGAATATGCAGATTATGATTCACAAACTAAATTAGGGAAAGGGAATAGTTTTTATGAAATGGAAAACGGACAAGTGATTCAAAGCGGTGGATGTAACTCTTTAGGAATGAAATCAGGAACATTAAATGATGATGGAAAACATTCTATGATTTATAGGGGAATGGAAGATATTTATGGAAATGTATGGCAATTTGTAGATGGAATTAATATTAAAGATCATCAAGCATATGTATGTTACGATCCAAATCAATATGAATCAGATACATTTGATGGATGTTACAAAGAGGTAGGATATACAAATGCAAATACAAATGCGGAAGGATATATTACTCAACTAGGTTATGATAAAAATAATCCATTAATTGGGTTACCAATAGCTTTAAATGGAAGTAGCAGTACGTATATTCCAGATAATTATTGGCAAAATTCTGGAAATAGAACACCTCTTGTCGGCGGTAGGTGGACTGATGGTGCTGATTGTGGCTTGTGGTCTTGGTATTGTCACAGTGCGTCTTCTATTATGAACGCTAACGTTGGAGCTCGACTTTTTAAAACCAGGTAGGTGAAGATTCACTCATAAAATGATTGAAATTTTTCTAAAAATTTTGAAATACTTCATAAATGTATGAGTTTATCATATTTTTTAGTGAGGTGTTGAAATGAAAAAAATGATTATTTTCTTATTATGCTTTATGTTTGGAGCAACCATTGTAAATGTAAAAGCAGATACTGATCTGGCTCCAAATGCAAAAAGTGCAATTTTAATTGAGGCAAGTACAGGAAAAATTCTTTATGAAAAAAATAGCCATGAGAAGTTAGCACCTGCTTCTATGACTAAAATGATGAGTATGCTAGTCATTGTTGAAAATATTGAAAAAGGTGTTATTGGTTGGGATGATATGGTTACCGCTTCTGAAAATGCTTCTGGAATGGGTGGAAGTCAAATTTTATTAGAAACAGGAGAACAAATGAGTGTTTCTGATATGTTTAAAGGAGTTGCAGTCGCTAGCGGAAATGATGCAGTGGTTGCGTTAGCAGAAGCAATAGCAGGTACTGAAGAAGAATTTGTGAATATGATGAATCAAAGGGCAAAGGAATTAGGATTGAAAGATACCGTGTTTAAGAATCCACATGGATTAGATGACGCTAATCATTATTCTAGTGCATATGATATGATGCTAATTGCCAAGGAGCTTGTTAAACATGAAAAAGTATTAGAGTATACATCTATTTATGAAGATTATTTAAGAAAGGGTACACCGAAAGAATTGTGGCTTGTAAATACGAATAAATTAACAAGATTTTATCCTGGAGTAGATGGTCTTAAAACTGGATATACACAAACAGCTGGTTATTGTTTGACTGCAACAGCCAAAAAAAACGGGATGCGTTTAATTGCAGTGGTAATGGGGGAATCTGATAGTAAGGTACGTAATGCAGAAGTCACTTCTATGTTGGACTATGGATTTGCACAATATAAGGTAAATGAGCTATTAAATTTAAATACGGTTGTTACTAAAACAGAAATTGAAAAAGGAAAATTAAAAGAAGTTAATATAGTTCCTATTCATAATGTAACAATTGTAACGCGTAAAACTGAAAAATTGGGTAATATTACTTATAATTTACATTTAGATTCTGTGAAAGCCCCTATTACAGTAGGACAAAAAGTAGGGACTTTAGACATTATGGAAAACGAAAAATTATTACAAACTATTGACTTAACTGTTCAAAATGAAGTACAGAAGGCAAATTTTATTGATTTATATCTTCGTTATTTCGGTGATATTTTGAGTGGAGCAATTCAATTTTAGTAAATGATCTTGCAATATCATTTTTCATTTGATATAATCAATATGTCAATAGAATCAATAGAATAGTTTGTAAGTAGTATAAAATATAAAGTATGCTTTTTGCAAACGGGGGGGGGGTAACCCCTCTTTTATTGTATTGAAAAAAGAAATAAAGAGTAGTACACTAATAACATATAAAAATAAAAATGCCAAATAAAGAAAAAATAGGAGAGATATATATGAAGAAAAAAGGATTTACATTAATTGAATTATTAGCAGTAATCGTTGTACTAGCGGTAATCGCATTGATTACAGTACCAATGATAAGAAATGTAATAGAGGATACTAGAAAAGGAGCATTCAAAGATAGTGTAATGAGTGCATTCCATGAAGTAGAATATTATTTGTTAGAGAATAATTTGTCAGAGATTCAAGAAGGCGGAATTGAAGTAACAAGTTTAAAATTAGACAATAATGAATTTGAATATGGAATCATAATTCAGAATGAAGAAGGAGAATTAGAAGCAATTAATGTAAGTGATGGAAAATACTGTGCATCAGGAGCAATGACAGCATTAGAGGTACATAAAGGGGAATGTGATGCCGAAGCACCAAAAGTAGAAGTAAGTGTAGAAGGAAAAGTAGCAACCATCAGTTTAAGTGATAATATAGGTGTAATAGCATATGCGGTAACAAAGAAAGATGAAGAATTAACTGATTGGATAGAGATAGAGGAAACAGAATCTATAACAGAAACATATGAAGCAACAGAAGCAGGAGAATATACA
>CANQAF010000063.1 GCA_947588975.1 uncultured Bacilli bacterium | reverse complement strand
ATTATAGCGATTGTGGCTATAGGGGTCATAGCTTATCAAAATTTTGGAAATGATATTACAAGATCATATATGTTAGTGATAAATATATTTTTAATTTGCGTAATTGTGTTTATTATAGGTTATTTAAGAGAAAAAGCGAATAATGGAAAATTAATTGTTCAATATGACAATATGCTTGAATATGTAAAAACATATGAAAAATTATTAAACGAAAAAGCAAAAACACTGCACGAACACAAAAATCAACTAATAATCTTGAAAGATATGATTTCTCCAACTAATAAAAAAGCAATTCGATATATTGATGAATTATTAGATATACAGAGTACAAGTACAGATTTAGAATGGTTAAATGAATTTTCATATATTCAACAAACAGGTATCAAGGGTTTATTACATTATAAAATATCTCAAATGAAACAACAAAATATTATGACATATATTCATATTGATGAACAGTTGGCACAAAAATCAAAATGGAAGATCTGTGATAAATATCTGACAGATGTAAGTCGTATTATAGGGGTATATATAGATAATGCTATCGAAGCAGCAATGGCTGCAACAAAAAAATATATTATTATTGATATTGAATTACAAGATGAGGATATTGTATTTAGTTTTTCAAATACATTTTCTGGTCAAATAGATATTAATAAAATTGATATAGAAGGATTTTCATCAAAAGGTAAAAATAAGGGTTACGGGTTGTCTCTGGTAAAAGATATATTACGTAAGAATAAATATTTAGAACAAAAAAGAGAAATGAATGGTATTTATTATGTACAAAAACTAATTATTAAACATGAAAAAAACGGATAAATCCGTTTTTTATTTTTCAATTAAGCTTTTAGGCATTTCTGGTTCATCATACCACCAAACATAACATCCAGTGGTTCCAGCACCAGCACCTAAGTTCGCAATTGCAGTAAAAATATTAGAAAAAAACTTGAACATATTTTCCCTCCTTTTTATTCTATATTAAACATTTTATAATGTTTAATTCTGCTTGAGATAAGTTTTATAGTTGTTATAGCTAAGATGGAATATTTGATAAGTGATAGGTAAGATAAGTATAATTTCATTATATATTCCAAACAAAATTAAATTAGAAATAGTTTCGTTAGGAATTAGTAGAGCTATAATACATAAAATAATACAATTACATGTCGTAATATATTTGTATTTTTTTCTTCTATTGGAATAAATCAATGGATGTTTTTTTGTATCTGCGGGGGCATATTTATATATTAATATAACTGCTAAAATACTTAATAAAAATTTCATTAAAGTAGGTATTATTAAATTTTTAGATAAGATTGGAAACAATATAAAGACAGACATAGAGGAAATTAAACAATAGATGCTTTTACTTGCATGTAAACCAAATCCAGTCTTACGCAAGATATTAAAGAATAATAACATTAAAATCATTTCCCAAAAAATATCCAGTATTATCGCAATTGTGAAAATGATGATAGATTTTGTAATAGTTAAATAGAATCCTTCTAAACCATATCTTAATTCATCCATTTTGATATCATCATATTCAGGATGATATTTTTTAATTGTGCGAAGTGCAAACGATAAAAACTTTTGTTTCATTACAACCCCTACTTTGACTGTATTTTAACATGATTCAAGATTTTAGGTAAGTAATATTGCGTTAATCGTATTATGATGTATCATAAATCGAAAATCTGTTGAAAAAAGATTAAAAAGTTTACAATTAGTACACAAATTAATACTATATTTGTGAAATTTCTTGCTCCCTATTATCTCATTTGGTAACATAAGAACGTGCGTTTCATATAAAGAGCTGGATGTTAAAAATATTGTCAAGTTTTTGGGGGTAAAATAGATTGAACTGGCATCATGGATTCGGTATATTTATATTGTAAGCAAAATATGCTAGAAGGGAGATTTAAGTATGCGAGGTAAAGTAAAATGGTTCAATAATGAAAAAGGTTTTGGATTCATTGAATACAACGAGGGAGAAGACATTTTTGTTCATTATTCTTCTATTTTATCAGAAGGATATAAAACTTTAGTTGAAGGGCAATATGTTGAATTTGAACTTGTAAGAACTGATAAAGGATTACAAGCTAAAAATGTTGTAGAAATTAAAACTACTTTAGTATAGTAGTTTTTTTCTATTGAAATTACTGTTATTTTTATACGAAGTATGTTATACTATATATAGAAAGGAATGATGGTATGACATTAAATATTCGTGGTAATAAAATTGAAATTACCAATGCAATCAAATCTTACATCGAGGAAAAATTAAAAAAACTGGATAAATATTTTGAAGATCCAGAAACCATTAATGCAAGTGTAGTTGTTAGAATGAGTGGTATTGATCAAATTATTGAAGTGACAATCCCTATTAAAAACGCAGTGTTGCGTGCAGAAGAGAGAGATAAAGATTTGTATGCAGCAATTGATTTTGTTTCTGATAAGCTAGAACGACAAATTCGTAAGAATAAAACCAGAATGCATCATAAAAATAACAAAGAAATGATGAATGCATTCGTAGATTTTAATGTTTCTGAAGAAGAGAGTACAGAAGGCACAATTGTAAAAAGAAAAACGTTTGATGCCAAACCAATGAGTGAAGAAGAAGCAATGTTACAGATGAGCTTGCTCGGACATGACTTCTTTATTTTCAAAGATTCTGAAACAAATAGTAGTGCAGTAATTTATAGAAGAAAAGACGGAAATTTTGGAATCATTGAGATGCAATAAGAAAACCAACAACATTGTTGGTTTTCTTATTGAAATAAAATAAATAAAGAAAAATACTTTCTATCATATTATTTTTTTGATACAATATAATATGAGTTACAGAAAGGATGAATCATATGGGTATATGGAAGAAAATATTTGACCATGAATATAAAGAATTAGAAAAATTTAAAAAGATTGCTGACAAAGTAATGGAGTTAGAGCCAGTAATCGAAAAATTAACTGATGAAGAATTAAAAGGGAAAACAGAAGAGTTTAAAAATAGATTAAAACAAGGAGAGACTTTAGAAGATATCAAGGAAGAGGCTTTTGCAGTTGCACGTGAAGCTGCATATCGTGTAATCGGCGAAAAACCATATTATGTACAAATCTTAGGTGGGCTTGCAATTCACTATGGAAATATTGCCGAAATGAAGACAGGTGAAGGTAAAACATTGACATCTACTATGCCAGCATATTTGAATGCATTAACTGGTAATGGGGTACATATTATTACTGTTAACGAATATTTAGCAACTCGTGATGCAGAATGGATGGGGAATATTTATCGTTTTTTAGGACTCACTGTTGGTGTAAATTTAAGGGAACTTACACATAGTGAAAAACAACAAGCTTATGCATGTGATATTATGTATTCTACTAATAATGAACTTGGATTTGATTATTTAAGAGATAATATGGTAGTAAAAGCAAGTGATCGCGTTGCTCGACCACTAAATTTTGCTATCGTTGATGAAGTGGACTCTGTTTTAATTGATGAAGCAAGAACTCCATTAATTATTTCTGGAGGACATATGGAGTCTGCAAATTTATACATTGATGCGGACCGTTTTGTAAAGCGTTTAAAAGAAAATGATGGATACATATATGATGAAAAAAATAAATCTGTTACCTTAGATGAAAAAGGAATTCATGAAGGGGAAACTTATTTTCGAGTAGATAACTTATATGATATCAATAATACTACTTTAGTGCACTATATTAATCAAGCATTAAAAGCCAATTATGCTATGAAAAAAGATTTTGATTATGTAGTTAATGACGGAAAAATTGTGATTGTAGATCCATTTACGGGACGTTTAATGGCAGGAAGAAACTATTCAGATGGATTACATCAAGCAATTGAAGCAAAAGAAGGAGTAGAAATTCAGCAAGAAACTAGAACACTTGCAACTATCACTTTCCAAAATTTTTTTAGAATGTATAAAAAGTTAGCTGGTATGACTGGTACTGCCAAAACAGAGGAAGAAGAATTTCGTGAAATTTATAATATGTATGTAATTTCCATCCCAACGAATAAACCAGTAGCAAGAGTAGATTATGGAGATTTAATTTTTGCAACTAAAAAGGGAAAATACAAAGCAATTGTCAATGAAATCAAAGAAAGACATGAAAAAGGGCAACCAGTATTAGTTGGTACAATTGCAGTAGAAACCAGTGAACTAATTAGCTCTATGTTAAAAAAAGAACATGTTCCACACGAGGTATTAAATGCGAAGAATCATGCTCGTGAGGCTGAGATTATTGCCAAAGCTGGTGAAAAGGGGTCTGTTACCATTGCAACGAATATGGCAGGGCGTGGAACAGATATTAAATTAGGTGAAGGTGTCAAAGAATTAGGTGGTTTATGTGTAATTGGTACAGAACGTCATGAATCACGAAGAATTGATAATCAATTAAGAGGACGTTCTGGGCGTCAAGGTGATCCAGGTTTTTCTCAATTTTGTGTTTCATTTGAAGATGATTTGATGGTACGTTTTGGTACAGATCGTGCAAAAGCTTTATTAGCAAGAGTTGGATTTAGTGACGATATGTCTATTCGTAATAAGATGTTATCTAGTTCAATTGAATCTGCACAAAAGCGTGTCGAAGGAAATAACTTCGATATTCGTAAAACATTACTAGAATACGATGACGTAATTAACCAACAAAGAGAATATATTTATGAAAAAAGAAATGAAATATTGGATGCAGATTCTATTCATGAACGTGTGTTAGAAACGTTCCAAAATTTTATGGCAGACTTAGTTGAAAGCCATGTTGCACCTGAAGGATTTTTAACAGAAAAAGATAATTCAGAAATTATTGAATTTGTAAATGAACATTTATTAAAAAGAAAGATAACCATTATCGATTTACAGGATAAGTCAATAGAACAAGTGATTAATTATCTATATGAGTTATTAGTAAGTGAGTATAATGAAAAATTAAAAGAAGTTCCAGAAGAGGTTACAAAAGAATTTGAAAAAGCAATTTCTTTGCGTGTGATTGATACGCATTGGATGAATCACATCAATACTATGGCACATTTAAGAGAAGGAATTTATTTAAGAGGATATGCTCAAGATAATCCATTGCGTGCTTATAAAACAGAAGGATTTGAATTATATGAAGATATGTTAAGTAATATTGATAAAGAAATTACAATGTACTTAATGAAAGCAGAAATTAGACAAAATATCGAAAGAAAACAAGTTGCTAAAGGGGAAGCTGTTACGGACAGTACCAAAACGAAAAAAGCTACTCCAAAACAGGTAAATAAAATTGGTCGTAACGAACCATGCCCTTGTGGCAGTGGTAA
>CANQAF010000062.1 GCA_947588975.1 uncultured Bacilli bacterium | reverse complement strand
GGGTGAGAAGTGGATACTTCTGCTTTCCTTTTTTAACTTTCTTTAATAGTATACAGAACTATTTTATGATTGTCAATGTTTTTTATACTTTTTTTGTTTCCAATAAATATGAAATTGCCTTCATTACACCCAATTTACCTGCTGGATATGTTAAAGCACCCTGCATATAAGCAATATATGGTGGACGGATTGGTCCATCACAAGATAATTCAATGGATGATCCTTGTGTAAAACTACCAGATGCCATAATGACTTGATCTTCATAGCCAGGCATATCCCATGGAATTGGAATCGAATGAGCATCGATATAAGAACCCATCTGAATACCTTGACAATAATGAATTAAATCATCTGGATTTCCAAAGGTAATCATTTGAACAATATCAGCACGTTTATCACTTATCTTTGGTTCTACAGTATATCCTAATTTTTCTAATAAATAACTTGCCAAAATAGCTGTTTTTAAACTACTAGCTACAACTGTAGGTGCAAAAAATAAACCTTGCAATAATAATTTATTCACTCCTAAACTAGGGCCAACTTCTTTTCCTTCACCAGGTACTGTTAAACGGTCTGCTGCAAGTGCAACTAAATCTTTACGTCCTGCAATATAAGCACCATTGGGTGCAATTCCTCCACCTAAATTTTTAATCAAAGAACCAACAATGATATCTGCTCCTACTTGTAAGGGTTCATATTCACTGACAAATTCGCAGTAGCAATTGTCAACCAGAATGATAACATCTTGATCTACTTCTCTTATTTTTCGAATCACTTCTTCTATTTGTTCTAAAGAAATACTTTTACGCGTAGAATATCCTTTTGATCTTTGGATTTCAATTACCTTTGTTTTATGTTCTTTTAAAAATGACTGGATTTTTTCAATATCAAAATTATCATTGATTAAATCAATTTGTGAATAATGCACTTTAAAAGACGCTAAGGAACTTGGATTGTCACGAATGCCAATTACTTCATGTAAAGTATCATAAGGTTCCCCTGAAATACTAAGTAGTATATCTCCAGGTCTTAATAGTGCAAACAAAGCAACTGTTAATGCATGGGATCCTGAAATAAATTGATTACGGACTAGGCAATCTTCTGCACCTAAAACTTCCGCAAATACTTTTTCAATTGTATCTCTTCCAATATCATCATAACCATATCCTGTTGTGCTACCTAAATGTGTTTCCGATATTTGATACTTATGAAATGCATTTAAAACTTTTAAACTTTGATACTCTGCTAAAGCATCCATTTTTTTAAATTCAGGTTGTAATACTTCTTCTGCCTCTTTGACCATTTCTTGTATCTGCTCAGATACACCCAATTCTTGAAACATCTCTTTCATCTTTGTCCTCCATCTACACGAATGACTGCATTATTGATAAAACTTGCATCTTCACTTGCTAAAAATGTAACTGCTTTCGCAATTTCTTCAGGTCGACCAAATCTTTTTAGAAAAATTTTATCTTGTTCGGATACAATATAATCTTGATCCAATTCTTTTATTTCGTTTTCAGTTGCTACCCAGCCTGGAGCAATGGCATTGACACGGATATAAGGAGCATATTGTAATGCTAAATTATGGGTGAGAGAAATCATACCAGCTTTCGATGCATCATAATCAAGACACATTGGAAAATATTGATCGATTCCATTGGTAGATGCAATATTGATGATTGCTCCTTGCTTGGCATCATACATAATATCACCTACATATTTACTTACTAAAAATGTCCCAATCAAATTGACATCCAATGTTTTTCTAAAGTTTTCTACTGTTTTTTCTTCATATAAAGTATCAATGGCAATTCCAGCATTATTGACGAGTACATCGATATGTCCAAAAGTCTGTATCGCACTTTCTACCATAGCTTGTACTTCACTTTCAACTGAAATATCCGCTTTACAAGTAATCGCTTGAATTCCATATTGGTGTATCAACTCATCTTTTAATTGGTTAGCTTCTTTTTCACTAGTATTATAATTTAAAACTAAAAAATAACCTTTTTTGGCAAATTCTAAAGCAATTGCTGCTCCAATTCCAATTCCTGCACCTGTAATAAGCACTACTTTTTGTTTTTTCATTTTTGACCACCTACACGTATTATACAATAAAATATTCAAAAAGATAATGATTCTACATTATCTTTTACATTATTTATTTTTACTCTTTGTTTGATATTTATATACTAAAGTATACCCTTCAATATCTGCATCTTTTCCATTTTGTTCCATTAAACATGCAATATAGTTTTTCATTTCCTCTAAAGTTTCAATATTTTGTATATTTTCACTATGAGGAACTTCTTCACTATCAGGAACTTCTAGCGGTTTTTCTTGTTTTATTTTAGATTGTTCATAAGCATTCTGCATACATTCTATTTGTTCTGTAATAGATTTCGTACTTAATACTTTGGTATCTACCGCTATATTATATACCTCTTCATTATACTCACAATTCTTGAGAGTTTCCATTAACTGAATTTGCTCTTCGGTTGTTCTTGCTTTCAATACATTTGAATTGGTAGCAATTTCATATGCATAGTAATCATAGTCACAATTCTTGAAAGCTTCCATTAACTGTATTTGTTCTTCGGTTGTTCTTTTTTCTAATACATTTGAATTGATAGCAATTTCATATGCATAGTAATCATAGTCACAATTCTTGAAAGCTTCCATTAACTGAATTTGCTCTTCGGTTGTTCTTGCTTTCAATACATTTGAATTGGTAGCAATTTTATATGCATATTTATTATAGTCACAATTCTTGAAAGCTTCCATTAACTGGATTTGTTCTTCGGTTGTTCTTTTTTCTAATACATCTGGATCGATAGCAATTTTATATGCATATTTATTATAGTCACAATTCTTGAAAGTTTTCATTAACTGGATTTGCTCTTCGGTTGTTCTTTTTTCTAATACATCTGAATCGGTAGCTATATTACTTACATATTTATTATAGTCACAATTCTTGAAAGCTTCCATTAACTGAATTTGCTCTTCGGTTGTTCTTGCTTTCAATACATTTGAATTGGTAGCTATATTACTTGCATATTCATTATAGTCACAATTCTTGAAAGCTTTCATTAACTGTATTTGTTCTTCGATTGTTCTTTTTTCTAATACATTTGAATTGATAGCAATTTCATATGCATAGTAATCATAGTCACAATTCTTGAAAGCTTCCATTAACTGTATTTGTTCTTCGGTTGTTCTTTTTTCTAATACATCTGAATCGATAGCAATTTCATATGCATATTCATTATAGTCACAATTCTTGAAAGCTTCCATTAACTGAATTTGTTCTGCAGTTGTTCTTTTTTCTAATACATCTGGATCGATAGCAATTTCATATGCATATTCATTATAGTCACAATTCTTGAAAGCTTCCATCAACTGAATTTGTTCTGCAGTTGTTCTAGTCTTTAATACATTTGGATTGATAGCTATATAACATGCATTTTTTTTATAGTCGCAATTCTTGAATTCCTGTAATAATAATTTTATATCATTATCAGATAAATGATTTAAATTTTCAATGATTGCTTTAACCATATCCACATTTGGAACTTCATTCGCAATCATTTCCATTGTTTCTATTTTCATTTTTCCACCTCACTGTTGGTTATTTATTCTAACATATTTCATTTTATAATGCAAGAAAAATAATCAATCATCTGATTGATTATTACGCTCTTGATACATATTTTCCATCACTAGTAGAAACTAAAATTTTCTCTCCCTGTTCAATAAATAATGGAACACGTACTAAAAGTCCTGTTTCTACATAAGCATCCTTTGTAGCATTGTTAGTTGTATTTCCTTTTACAGCTGGTTCTGTAGAAGTAACTGTCATTTCGATTTTATCTGGTAAAATAACTCCTAACAATTCTCCCTCAAAGAAAGATACAATGACATTCATATTTTCAATTAAATAGTTCTTATCATCACCGATTTGGGCACTAGATAATTCTAATTGTTCATAAGTTTCCATATTCATAAAATAATAAGTATCTCCAGTATTATATAAATACTGTACGTTAGATTTCTGAATATTTGCTTTTTCAAATTTGACATTGGTATTGAATGTTCTTTCTACTGTACCACCAGTTCTTAAATTTTTTAGTTTCGTCTTCATAAAAGCAGAACCTTTTCCTGGTTTTACATGTAAAAATTCAATTACTTGATAAATACCACCTTCAATAATCAATGTCATACCTGTTTTGATATCATTAACATTAATCATGAACCTTACTCCTTTCTATCACTAGCAATTCTTCATTTTCATCTCATTTGGTTTTTCAATGAATCAGGATTATATTTTTTGATATAAGATTTTCCTTTTTCATTTTTTCTTATATTATTGGTTTGCTCAGCTTGTAATTGAATTAATTTTTGATAATCAATTACAGAATGCATTTGTCCTATAATATAAGGTACATTGGTTTGTTTCATATACTACTCTTTTCTATTTTTCTTCTTTATGTAACGTGTGACGTTGACATTTTGGACAATACTTATTCAATTCTAAACGATTGGTTGTATTTTTCTTGTTTTTTGGTGTACGATAATTTTTTTCATTACACTCACTACATTTTAATGTAATATTTTCTCTATTTTCACCTTTTTTTGCCATAGAAAACTCCTCCTTTTTAAAAGCATTATTTATATTATAACAAATCTATCATATTTTTCAATCTTTTTTTTCAAATTTATGGATAGAGTGTGAAATAAACATCACTGACACGTTTACTAATACGCCGATTCACAAATGACTGATAGCTACTTCCATTATCATAATGATAAATATTGGGTGAGATCACCGTAAATGTAACACGCGGATTATCAGCTGGAGCATATCCTGCGAATGTCATAGAAATTGTTTCTTTATCGATGACACCATTTCCATCAGTATCGATAAAACTTTGACTCGTTCCAGTCTTGCCTGCAGGATTATAATCTAAATTGATAAATCCAGACCCAGTTCCTCCATATTTCATTACTTCTTGAAATCCTAATTTCACTCTTTCTAAGTATTCATATTGGGTATCTAGCGTATTTAAAACAGTTGTAGGCACTTCATATAATAAATGAGTAAAAGAATCTGCTTCACTACTATATACCTGTTTTAACAAATGTGGTTGAATTCTTTTTCCTCCATTCGCGATCGTACCAATATATTGAGAAAGTTGAATAGGCGTATAAGTATCATACTGCCCGATTGCAAAATCCAAAAGAAGTCCACCTACTTCACTTTTTCCTTTGTACCCTAAGCTTTCCAAAGGTAAATCAATTCCTGTTTTGACACCTAAACCAAATTGGGCAAATGTATTTCGGTAAATAGAGAATGTATCCTCACT
>CANQAF010000061.1 GCA_947588975.1 uncultured Bacilli bacterium | reverse complement strand
ATAAAATGCCTTATATTTGTACTTATTTATCTCTATTGATTTTGATCTATCATAAATTATCACACATGTGGTACTTCATGATAGAATTCTCTTTCTTGACATTGTGTAATTGTTGGTTCAATTACTTGTCCTTCCATCATTGGTTGCATCATATTCATTTGATTACCAAATGCTACTGGTTGAGCACCAAAACCCATGTTTTGTCTAGATGAGCAACAACTTTTGTTAGACATCATAATTTATTCCCCCTTACCTAGTTTATCTTATGAAAGAATGCTACCGTTGCATATGGTGTTTGCCTCATAATAAGCTCAATTTATAAATAAAAAAAGAATGATGTTTTTTTAAAAAGGCATTTTCATTTTACCATTTTTAAATTGTTTCATCATCACTTTCATTTGATCAAATTGTTTTAATAGCCGGTTTACTTCTTCAACAGATCTTCCAGAACCTTTTGCAATTCGAATCTTACGAGATGCTTTGATAATAAAAGGATCTTTTCTTTCTTCTTTGGTCATGGATTGAATAATTGCCTCTAAATGTGCCATATCTTTGGGATTGATTTGAACTTTGTTTAATCCTAATTTAGAAGCACCAGGTAACATTTTAATAATATTTTCTAGAGGGCCTAATTTCTTAATTTGATTTAATTGCTCCAAAAAATCTTCTAAATCAAAATTACCTTTTTGCATCTTTTTAGCGGCTTTTATAGCAGATTCCTCGTCAATTACTTGCTCGGCTTTTTCAACAATTGACATTAAATCGCCCATACCTAAAATACGGGTTGCCATACGTTCAGGATAAAATTCTTCTAATCCATCCATTTTTTCACTCACACCAATAAATTTAATTGGTACATGTGTTAAATGGCGAATTGATAAAGCTGCTCCACCTCTAGTATCACCGTCTAATTTAGTTAAAACAGCACCCGTTAATTGCAAACTAGAATGAAATCCCTCAATCACATGAATTGCATCTTGACCTGTCATACTATCAATAACGAGTAATACTTCTTGTGGATGAATCGCTTGATTCATATTTTTTAATTCTTGCATTAATTCTTCATCTACATGTAAACGTCCTGCTGTATCAATTAACACATAATCATATCCATTTTGTTTCGCATATGTAATTGCATGAGTAGCAATTGAAACCGGATCTTCTTTTCCTTCTTCATAAACGGGAATATTTAATTCACGTCCTAACTGTTTTAATTGATCGATGGCCGCTGGTCTATAAACATCACAAGCCACCAATAATGGTTTTTTCTTGTATTTTTTTCTTAACAGATTTGCAAGTTTAGCAATTGTAGTTGTCTTACCACTACCTTGTAATCCTACCAACATTAAAGTAGCCGGATTACCAATTACATTTAAATCTTGTTTTTCACCACCTAGTAAATCAACTAATTCATCTTTTACAATTTTAACAAACATTTCACCTGGTTTTAAAGATTTCGCAACCTCTTCACCTAAGGATTTTTGTTTTACATTTTCAATAAATTCTTTTACAACTTTATAATTTACATCCGCTTCTAAAAGTGCAAGCCTAATTTCTCTAGTCATTTCACTGATATTTTCTTCCGTGATTTTTCCATAACCTTTGATTTTACTCATTACATTTTGTAAGCGTTCTCCTAAATTTTCAAACATGTTCTTCACCATTACCATTATATAATAATTTATAAAAAAAGGGAATGATTTATTCAATAAGAAAAAACCCTATATAAGGGTTTATGACTGCCATCTTCCGGCCACATCACAGTTACTACTATAAGGCTCTGGATTTGGTAAATCCATTTTTATAATCATAGGAACACGAAAAGCTTTTCCAAATGCCACACAAGTTCCTGGTTGCAGACTTTTTTGTTTTTCTATAATTTCAGCATTGATATTTGGTAACATTTTCTTAATATATTCCAAATCTCTAGGGTGATTCATTTTGAAAATCATAAAGTTGGTACACTGTGAAATAACAGTATCTGAAATTTCAACCGGTCTTTGTGAAATTAAATTAAAGATCAACCCATACTTTCTACCTTCTTTGGCAACACGTTCAAATATATTATATCCAAGTAGATATTGATCATTATCATTTTGGACATAACGATGTGCTTCTTCTAAGAAAATATGAAATGGAATAGAGGCGCGATCTGGTAATTTTTTAACAAATTCAAATAACATTCTTGTCATAATTTTGGTAATCACTTTTGCAATAGAATCATCAATATCTTCTAAATTAAAATTGACAATTTGAGCACGAGTTTCATTTGGGCAAGCCACTAAGGTTGCAAGATACTGATCGACAGTACAATAACTAGGATAAGAGAAATAACGCGCATTTTCACCAATTGCTAGTGCATGTAAGCGTACCTTTAAAGTAATTGCTTCATTATACAACTTGTCATTACGCAATAATCCTTCAGATATCAAAGTAAAACTTAAAGCACGTTCCATATCTTCTAATGTATAGAACTGTTTTTTAGACGCCTCATACTGGTCTAATTTTTCATCAATGAAACTAGAAATATATTCAGTGACTAAAATACTTTCTACGAATTGGCCTTCCTTATCAATAATGAAACAATCTCTAAATTTACGTGTATATCCAACCCCTTGCACTGGTGCTTCTAAATTGAATTGAGCAGTAGAACAAGTTGCAAGAATTGAGAAAATATCATCTCTTTTAGCAGGAGATGTTTGACTCGTATATAAAATGGTCATAATTGCTTTTGCGATTAAATGATTTTTATAACGAATTGCTTGATCATCAGATTCTGCAAAAATAGCAACTAATTTTAACATTTTTTCAATAATAGTCAATTGAGAATGCGTTTCAGCCGAAAGCAATAATGCAATATCATCTACATCTAATAGCCATAAAGGAATATTTAAAATATTGCCCTTATCATGAATATTGGTCGTATAATACTTAAAATGATAATTAGGGTTGATTTCATTTATATTTTGAAATGCATTATGATACTCTCCGTAAGCATCAAATATAAAGAAATTAGAACGGATTGGTGTAATTCTAGATTTTGAAAATACATTTTGTAATAGTCTTGCAACTCCATATGACTTTCCGCTTCCCGTATTTCCAAATATCGCCATATGATTGCTAAATAAATCATTAATATTGACATAAATTGGATAATTATAAAGTGGCGATAGCCCTACATAAAAATTGCCCTCACTATCAGTTCCTGATAACAAATTCATTTCTTCTTTTGTAATCATACGTACTTTAGCAGAAAAACTAGGTTTTTGCAGTACACCTGGAACAAAATAATTAGGATACAATTCTCCTAAAAAGTGAATTTTAATCACATTTTCACTAATGTCTTCAATTTCGCCTACGATCTTATGATGTTCATCTTCTAATACTACATAGAAATTAATCAAATTGGTAGCAACTTGAACTCCTTGATTGATTTGTACATGAGCCATATTATCACTCATATATATAATCTTACCTAACATACTATCACCCTTTTATTCTATCCAACATTTTACACTATTTTTAACGAAATAGCTATAGTTTTCCATTTTTCTATACAAAAAGAATCTATTTGCTAGACTCTTATAATAATTCTTCAATGGAAGAACGTATTGATTCATCCAAAGGCTGAATCAATTGCTTAATTTTTTGATTTCTGTGATAAAGTTTTAAATTTTCTTCATAATATAGTAATTTTTCTTCTGTATTTTTAATTTGATTATGTATAGCATTTCTACTAACTTTTCTATTTTCAGCAATTTCAGCTAACGATAAATTAGAAAAATAATAATCTTCAAAGTATTCCTGTTGCTTTTTTGTGAATAACTCGCCATACAAATCATATAAGTCAATTAATTCAAATCGACTATGCATAGATATATCCATAAGTTGCAGCTACAAAAAGAGCAATACCTACCACTATATAAAGAGGTGTAAATCCTTTTCTATGAAAAACAGTATGGTTATTATAACCCATGACAAATAGTAACAATACAACTAATCCTTGCAAAGAATAATTTAATTCATATACAAATAATGTACAAATTGCTAAAATCACAATTGCAATCATTAAAACAAATTGTATAAATAACCCAACAGAATCAATACGTTCTTTCCCTATTAATTTTTGCATAACAGTTTTCTTTTCTTTCATTTTTCCACATCCATTTCTTCAAATAACCCATAAATATATTTTTCAATATCAAATACTCTTAAGTCATCTTTTTGCTCTCCAAGTCCTACAAATTTAACCGGAATACCTACACTATCCTTAATTGCTAAAACAATCCCTCCTTTGGCAGTACCATCTAATTTAGTTAAAACAATTCCCGTTATATTTGTAATTTCTTGGAAACTTTTAGCTTGACTAATTCCATTTTGCCCTGTAGTTGCATCAATGACTAACAATGTTTCATGAGGTGCCCCAGGAATTATTTTGCCAATTACCTTATTTATTTTATCTAATTCATTCATCAAGTTTACTTTATTTTGAAGTCTACCTGCAGTATCAATCAAAACCACATCATAATTTTCATTTTTAGCTTTTTCTAATCCATCATAAATAACACTTGCGGGATCCGCTTCTAATTTAGATACAACATCACAACAAACCCGATTACCCCATTCAACTAATTGTTCTACTGCTCCTGCACGAAATGTATCACCCGCGATCAACAAAACTTTTTTCCCTTGTGATGTCATTTGATATGCAAGTTTCCCAATTGTAGTTGTTTTTCCAACTCCATTCACACCAACAAACAGTATTACAGTTGGACCGTTTTCACTATAATTAATTTTATTAACAATAATTTGATTTTGTACATAGATAATAAACATTTCATCTACAATCACTTCCTTTAAATCAGAAGCATTTAAAATGTTTTCTTTTTTCACACGATCTTTTAATTGATCAATAAACTGCATTACTGTGTTAACACCAATATCTGCTTGAATTAAAATATCTTCCAATTCTTCATAATAAGAATCATCAATACGATTATGTTTTAAAGTTAATAAATTTAATTTAGAAGTAAATTCTTTTCTAGTTTTCTCAAGACCAATATGATAGTGTTCCGCTTCTTCTTTTTGATCTTTCTGAAATAGGTTTTTAAATTTGTCAAACATTCCCATGCTATCACCTATTTTTATTGTACACGAATATAGTTAAAAAATCTATACATAAAAGTAATTCACATAGAAACTTTTATGTTTCCAGTAAAAATTTGAAAGTTTTGCTTTCTTATACCAATTTTGCTTCTTTTGCATCTTCTATTTTTTCTCTTTAAAATAAATAAAAAGAATATCCTTTCTCAATTTGCGAATAGAATACTTGGTTTTTTCGCTTTTACAAACTATTTTATGATTCACTTGATAGTTCAATTATAACAAAAAATAATCTATGTTCCAAGATTATTGTTCATTCAATATACTTTGAATCTTTTCTGTTGATAATTTTGTAATCCTTGATATCATTTCAAATGGTAATCCTTCTTCATACATAGCTTTTGCTACTTCTTTTTGCTTTTCTATTTTCCCTTCTTCCATTCCATCATCATATCCTGTTTCTCTCATATCTTCTAATTCTTGCTTATGCGCTTCCTCTAAATCATA
>CANQAF010000060.1 GCA_947588975.1 uncultured Bacilli bacterium | reverse complement strand
GGTAAATCAATTCCTGTTTTGACACCTAAACCAAATTGGGCAAATGTATTTCGGTAAATAGAGAATGTATCCTCACTTACTTGAAATGGCATATTATAATAATAATCGACTCCTGCCACTTTCATAGCTGTATAAAACTGATAAGTATTAGAGGAATATTTTAAAGCAGTTAAATCATTTAAGTAACCTAATGGCTTCCAAGAACACTTTTCAGGTGCACCACGTAATTTTACACACGTATCATATCGGCCTTCGCCAATTTGTAAAGCACCTGTATTATAACCTACAATATGAGAAGCACCTTTAATAATGGAACCAACTACGACTGGAGAAGTCGTAATCCCAGGCGCATAATCATAAACTTGATAAGCTCCATCCTTCCATACAACTTGTTTCCCCGCCATAGCTAAAATTTCACCAGTATTAGGATCAGAAACAATCACAAAAGCATGATTGTAATACTCAGTATTAGGCTCTGATTTTGCTTTTATAATTTCTTCTGTAATAATTTGTTCAATTTGTTGTTGCAGATGAATGTCGATCGTAAGCACTAAATCATTCCCACGTTTTCCTTCCTTCACTAAAATTTTACTACCATCTGCTCTTACTTCATATTGATCTTTACTGCCTTTTAAATAATCATCATATTGATATTCCAAATAGCTAATTCCAACACGATCATCTAAAGCATACCCTTTTTTCATATAATACTCTTTGAATTCTGCTGGAATACCTGTATCACTAGAAGAAACACTTCCTAATAAAGTACGAAATGTATCTCCATATAAATAAATACGATCCCAATCTAATTTGGTATCAAATCCTTTTAAGTTCTTGACGTTACTTGCAATCAAGGCATATTCTTGATCCGTAACAGCTTCATCTTTTATCACTTTTTCAGAATAAGAGTATCCTTTATTCATAAGTGTATAAATATAAGCAGCCTCTAAATCTCTTGCTTGATAAGAAGAAAGTTCTTCATCTGTAACACGTTCCTTCTTTAAGTCATCTATTTGACTAGAAGTTAATTTTCTTTCCTCCAATGCTTGCCACTCATCATCTTTAATTTTTGCCTTCGCTTCATCAGGATGTTGTTTTACCCAAAATGTACGTAAATTGAGGTTCGTTAATTTTGTATAAGGGACTTCAATCAAATCAGCTACTTGATAAGCTAATGAAATTTCTTCAGCAAGATGAATGCCAGACGGTTTTTTATAATAAATAACTCTAGTTGGTTCATTATCAACAAGTAGTTGATGATTTCGATCATAAATGCGACCTCTTGGAGCTGTTCCTCCTTCTACAATTTTACGACTTAATTGTTCTAACTTTATTGTATATGTATCATATTCAATCACCTGAATACGAAATAATCCAATCAGTAATACGCTAATTAATACCACAATTATGCCAATAAGTATATTATATCTTTTTTCGATTATTCCTTTGATATCTTGATATTTCTTATAATAATTACGTTTTATATTACGATTTTTTTTCAATTTCTTTTTCATAAAGTGCATTGATGTATTCAAAGTCTATAATCTCAAAAAAGTTTTTCATATAACGATCTTTTTCATTATAATAATTTAAGTAATAAGCATGTTCCCAAAGATCCATCGCAATTAATGGAACTAATCCATAAGTATAAGGAGTATCCTGATTACTTAAATTAATAATTTCTAATTTTTGTTGATCATTTATCACCAAAAAAGTATACCCAGATCCTACTAAATAAGAAGCTGTATTAAAAAATTGTTGTTTAAAATTTTCATATGTACCATATTGTTTTATAATTGCTTCTTTGATTTTTCCAACTGGCTCATTATGCTTATTTGGATTCATATTATAAAAATATAGTTCATGATTTAAAACGCCACCTAAATAATATAAAATATCATCTCGTTCATTCACAGGAAACATACCCAAATTTGTAACCAACTCTTCTTTGGAAAATTCGTTTTTATAATTGTTTTTTTCTAACAATTCATTTAATTTATTTAAATAATTTCCATAATGTTTTTCATAATGTAACCCTACTGTTTTAGTATCAATGTAAGGTTCTAATGCATCATATTCATATGGAAGTGGTATCATTTGATACATAAAATCACCTCTTATTTTTATTTTATTAAAGATTACTTACATTATTCTAAAATGAATACATATATTAATTTTGAGGTGTTATATGATTGAAAAACTAATTAAAAAATATGTAGATGCAATCAATTTAGAAGATATTTATCATTTTGCTGAAGAAAATGGGGTTCATTTAACAAATGAAGAAGCTTTATATTTATATCATATCATTCAAACAAAGTGGGAAAATGTCGTATTTGGGGATCCAGAACCTATTTTAAAAGACGCAAAAAAAAATTTGAGTGAATCAACATATAAAAAAGCAGAGGAATTACTCTACTTTTACTTGGATAAATATAAACGTTATTTATAATATGCACGAATATCTTCCATTAAATTTGGATTGTACTCTTTTTTTCGAATCATTTCAATTTCAAAACGATATGGCGGATACATACGCTCTTTGCTATTTTGATCAAAACTAACATAAGGTGTTTCTAATATTTTAGGAATTCCTTTTAATTTGTCATGATAAATTACATGTAACAAAGCATCAAATCCAATTTTTCCATATCCAATATTTTCATGACGGTCTTTATGACTTCCTTGCTCATTTTTACTATCGTTGATATGAAGACAACCTAACTTTCCTAATCCAATGACTTCATCAAAATGTTTTAAAGTATCATCAAAATCTTGAATCGAATATCCAGCATCATGAATATGACAGGTATCTAAACATACCATTACTTTTTCTGGATATTTCATGCCATCTAATATCGCTTTTATTTCTTCAAACGTAATACCACATTCGCTACCTTTGCCAGCCATAGTTTCTAAACAAATAATTACGTTGGTATTAGCATCAATGACTTGATTTAAAGCAAATATAATATTTTGGATTCCAAGCTCACTACCAAGCCCAACATGAGATCCAGGATGAAGAACCAATTTTTTAATTCCTAATGTTTCAACACGTTTGATTTCTTGCTTTAAAAAAGAGATTGCAAAATCATAATTAGATCCATTGTTTGCTAGATTAATAATATAAGGAGCATGAACAATTACATGATTGATATCAATAGCATTTTCTTTCATCAAATCTTGTGCTTTTTTAGTTAGTTCATAATCAATATCGGCACGATTGGTATTTTGAGGTGCCCCTGTATAAAACATAAATGTATTTGCTTGATAAGAAAGTGCTTCTTCCACACTTCCTAATAATTGTGTATCTTTATTAAAAGAAACATGTGCTCCAATAATTAAATCATCCATAACATCACTCACTTCTATTTTATTATAAAAGAAAAACACTTTTTATTCAAGTGTTATCCCAAAATTGAACCCAGTATTCCATATGACATAATCATCATTATAATACCCGCTAAGACAACTCCTAAAATAGATGCAACTAAAGCTTTTTTCTTATCCATATCAATCATGGATGCAATTAAAGTACCTGTCCAAGCACCTGTTCCAGGAAGAGGGATTCCTACAAAAAAGAAAAGCCCCCAAAATTGTAATTTTTCGATTTGTTCTTTTTTAGAAAGTGCTTTATTTTCTAACTTTGTAATCATTGGTTCAATTTTCTTCCATTTTTTCAAACGATTAAAAATCGGTGTAATAAACCATAAAATGAATGGAATGGGTAAAATATTTCCAATAAAACAAATCAAAAATGCTAAAGTAGGATTTACATGTAATAATGAAGCTGCTAAAATGCCCCCTCTTAATTCAAGAATTGGTAAACAAGAAATAAAGAAAATTGTTAGCTCTTTTCCAAAAGGAATATTGCTAATACCACTAAACAATTGGACAATGGACTCTACTAAATTTTCTACCATACTATCACCTTTATTGAATATGTTATCATTTTACCACAAATATGGAAAAAAAACACTTCTTTTAAAGAAGTTCATCTTTTTTAATAATAAATAGTTTGTTTTGCCTATAAAAAGCATAGAAAACTTGATTTAAAATAACATTTTCTTTTTTTAACATACGAGATAGCCAAAATTCATCTTTGTTAAGTTCTTTTAAAATATGTTGTTGAATTTCACCATCTAAAATTATTGGCATTGGATAATCCTTAGTATTTTGGAATACAGATAAATCTCCACTTGTTTCTAAAACTGCATAATCTACTTCTTCTAAATTTTTAATACCTTGCCCTCTTAATTGAGTAATCAAATCATCTAAAGTATAACGCAATTTCGTCATCGCACTAAAATTCACTTTCCCATTTTTAATAATAACAGTGGGATGGCCATCAATAAAATTTCTAAATTTTTCGCTTTTCAAACTGATATAGCTAATTATAATTTCACAAATGACAACTACTAAAATAGGAACAATAGAAATGAGTACAGATCTTTCTGTTTCTTCTATCGATAAAGCTGCAAGTTCTGCTACTAAAACTGTTACAATTAAATCCCCAATTCCTAATTCGCCAACTTCTTTTTTGCCCATTAATCGATACATTAAAATAATGAAAAAATATAAAAGTAATGTTTTAAAAATTAAAGTTAGATACATAACGATCACCTAATATGTTATGTACAGAATCATATTCTTTTATACACCATCATATATTTTATTAGGAGGAATTATATGAAATATCTTGTCACATTAGGAAAACTTATGGGAATTATGATACTAATATTACTCATTTCTACATTATTCATTACTGCTTTAAATTATTTTGATATTATTGGAAAAAAATGGGTAACCATTTTAGAAATTGCATTCCCGATCCTTGCATTTTTAATTGGAGGAATTGGCATCGGAAAATCAAGTAACAAAAATGGATGGTTAGAAGGGCTCAAATTAGCAATTATTTTTATTATATTAATGATTCTATTTAACTATCTAGGATTAAAAAATAATTTAGAGTTCAAAAATATTATTTACTATTTAATACTTATGATAACTTGTATTTTTGGAAGTATTATGGGTATCAATAGACAAAAAGAAAAGAGGTGAACTCTTTTTTATTTATTCAGATAGTTGTAACCAAACATTATAAATATTGGATACCAACTTAGCAGTCACATTATTACGCCAAATCGTTAAAAAATTAGTTTGATTAACTCCTATAACCTTTAAAAAGGATGTTGTTTTTTCTAATGACCCACTCCATCCTGTAGCAACACTGTTGCTTCCAAATATAACTGTTTCTACAAGTTTACCATTACCATCAGGTATTACTTCTTGAGATGATACAGAAATTAATAAATTAGCACTAGTACTGACTGTACCTAACGCTTCCATTCTGGCATCTAATTCTATATATAAATAAGCATAATTAGTTAAATCCTTTTGCATATATATTCCTTGTCGATTATTTGGAGGGGTATTCGTTTCTAAAGTAATATATCCATTATTTTTTGTAATATTAGCATTTACAGTTTCAAAATTTTCTAACATATTACCATCTAAGATAAGATAATCTGCTAAATGTTTAGGTTCTGAACAACTTGCCATTCCACTATTACTGATATGGCATACTTTCGCATATCCCGCTTCTACTGGTAATTTACAATTAGTATCATCTGCTACTACTTTATTGCTCATACTACT
>CANQAF010000059.1 GCA_947588975.1 uncultured Bacilli bacterium | reverse complement strand
ATGATATTTCAAATACGATTGCAATTCCATGAATGATAAAATCGAAAAATTTACTAACTACTAAACTGTTTCATTTTTTTCGATTTTTTCATCGCATCTTGCTTCATATAAGAAAATATAGATATCTTGAAATCAATCTCAAATGATTGTTAAATTTTTAAAAATTACGTTTTCAGTTGTTGAAAGACATAGCTTAAATTATCATGAATTACCAAAGATGCCCTATCATCATATGGAGTTACATCATTATTGATAATTACTAAATTTTTTCCATGGAAAACCTGTACTAAACTACTAGCAGGTTGGACAAGCAAAGACGTGCCAGCTACAATCAATAAATCTGCATTCGCAATAGCGTATTTTGCATCTTCATAGCATTCTGGTAACATTTCACCATATAATACCACATCAGGTTTGATAATACTGCCACATTTATCACATTTTGGTACCCCATGTGCATTCATCACATATTCTGCTGAATAGAATTGATTACAATTGATGCAATGATTTTTATATATAGTTCCATGAATTTCATATACGGTTTGATTACCTGTTTTTTTATGTAGACCATCAATATTCTGTGTTACAATTGCTTTTAGTTTCCCCTTTTCTTCTAGTTTCTTTAAATAAAGATGTGTAACATTAGGTTTTGAATTGATGCAATTTAAATTTTCTTGATAAAATTGATAAAATAAATCAGGATGTTGGTAAAACATTCTAGAACTTAATAAATCCTCCGGTGAGTAAATTGTTTTCATATGATATAGACCATTTTTACTTCTAAAATCTTTTAGGCCACTATCCGTTGAAACACCAGCTCCACTAAAGAAAACAATATGATTTGACTCATCTATCATTTTTTGTAATAATTCGATTTCACGCATACTATTCACCTTATATCATTATTTTAAATGTATTATAACATATAAATATACATTTTAAAACTCGGACAAAAATCCGAGTATCTATCGATTTGATGCGTTTGAAAAAGGAATTTTGTACCCTAAAGAAGAATCATAACATTTGATAAATTTATTATAATTATAAATGATCTTTAATTTCTGGAAACAAATCATAAAGATTATAGCCCAATAAATCATCAAAATACTCTTTTAATTTATATGTTTCTTTTATGTGATATTGAGTATTTGAATAAGCCCCTCTTCTCATCATAATATCAATCAATCTTTTATCTATCGTATATATTTTAGTAGTACACATCAAATCGCATAAATTTATAATTTTTTCTTCAAGTGTATATTGATGATTTTGAATAAACTTTGTTCTAAAAGGTATATCATCAGGAATACCACCTGCTGTACAATTAATATCATTATTAAGATATGAATGAGTTAAACAAACATTGCAATATTCTTCATCATAGCCTTGTTCTTTCATATACTCATAGCCTCTTATGATATGTCCATTTGATGGCCCAGTCATTTTACCTATATCATGGACATAACCTAAAGTTTCTGCTTTATCAACATCCACTTCTATATTATTTTTTTTGAGAGCCACTGCAATTCTTTTCGCTGCTTCTCCAACACAAAGCGAATGATCTATCCATCTTTGATCTTCAAATTTATTTCTTGCGTTTTCTAATATATCTTTTGCTTCTTTATTTGTCAATTTCATAGCTTATTCACCTAACTTTTTAAATAAATCGTCATATACTTTATTTACATCTATGTAATTTATCATTGTTATTTTATGATGATTAGTAGTTAATTCATAAGAAGTATCCTCGTTTATTTTAGGACAACTTATGCTCTCACTTGTAAACCAATCCCTGTTTATCATATATGCAATAACTGATATATCCCAAATAACTCGTCTTTCTTGTATTCCATGATAGCCATCATTATAAAATCTATCTATTAAGTAATTACATAATTCACTCTTATCTTTCAAATAATAGTTTAATTCGTAAATAGAAGTTCTTAAATTTGAAGCAACATTTTTACAAGGGATAATAGTCAATTTTACTTTTGAATCAAATACTACTTTTACTGCATTCACATCTTGCCTAAAATTGAATTCTAAATTATTTTTCTGTAATAGACTATGTCCTCCTAGCCAAATAACCTCTATTCTGTCAATTATTTTGGGTTCTTTTTTTATTGCTAGGGCGACATTTGTAATGGCACCTATTGCCATAATATAAGTTTTATTATTTTTTAACGCTATTTCAATTATTTTATTTACTGCATCATTATTTTCATCGTACCCATTACAAATATAATCTGTTGCACCTTTAAATACTCTGTTAGTTGTATTAAATTTTAACCAATTACATATCTTTAATATCTCATTATAACTTTTCTCTCGTCCAAGTATAACAGTTTCATTTCTTTCCTTATGAGAATAGGGTGCAACAGTTATTGCTTCAATATTAAATATATCTTGATTTTTAATCATATATGCAAGGGCAAATTGGTCATCGCATTCATTATATGTATCAGTATCTAAAATTACATTTAATTTTTCTTTTTTATATTCTGTTATATATTCATATATTTCTTTCCAACTATGAACTCTTTTAATATCATTAATTTGTCTATTATATGGAGTATCCATTAACAAAGTTTCTATTCCATAATTAATACAATCTTTACAAATATTAATAGAATCATCAATCATGATATCAATATTATTTTCTATACATTTTTCTGATTTTCCATGTTCATCATCTTTATACGATTTAGTCAATATGAGTTTGTCATAATAAATTAAGTGATTATCTAACCATTTCTTTGTATTATCATATGGATCTGAATGATCTCCGTTATCTCTACCTGTAATGATACATATATAGTGTCCTTCTTCTTTTAACTTATCTATATATTCTTTTGCACCACTTTTAACATTTAATTTATTTACTATTCTTTCAATAGTATCTTTATAAAATGCTTCTACTTCTCCATCTTTCCAATGAAACATACCTCTTGTTATATAATCAGCATTTTCATTTATTTCATCACTGTAGCCCAGTTCTTTATTATGTTTTAAAAATTCTTCTAATAAATCTTCATTAAATGTTGAAATAACATTATCTATATCTACACCTATTCTCATTTTCCCACCTAAATATTTTTATTCGTTATAAACATTATAACAAATCTTAGATATTTTGTCATAACATCATAAACAATCATTATTAAATAATAATTATTATTTTCATAAATTTAACCTTGGTTCAATTTTTACACTCATGTCAGCTGTAAAAAAGCCCATAACATCAAATGTTATGAGCCTATATTCTTACAAAGTGCGACTTGAATCTCTATAGTGCCATAAGGGAAGAGGTACAACAACTTTTATACAAAAGAAATAGTTGCCTTATTTACAATTCTACCTTTGATTTAATTCATCAAAAAGCATCATTTCCTCATATTCTGTACAGCTACTTGATAAAATTATATACTTTGTTACTTTTACTCCATCAATATATATTCTTTATTATTTATTATAATTTATTTGTATTTTTCTTTTCTTTAATTGTTTTATTTTACCATCATAATAATATTTATCATGTTTTTTTATTGATTTATCAAGAAATTCACCTACTAATCTTTCCATTTTTTCTTTATAACTTTCACTATAACTATTTATGATGGAAATACTTTCATTTTCATCTATAAATATTATTCTTTTTGAACTATTAAAATTGCAGTCATGAGAACTTAATAAACCATATAATACAGCATTTTGTAAGGCGTAATCGATATCTAAAAAATTACCTTCTATTTGTTGTTTGACTGCAAAATCTTGAAATAAATCTTTATATTCTGGATTTTGATATAATTCATATAAATCATATCTTAAATTATCTTTATTAATAAACACAATCCCGTTAACTCTTAAATAAGCTAAAAAGAGTCTCATAAAATCATAATTATTAAATTGAATACGACTAATTTTTAGTCTTCTAACTTTATAGGTCATAAAGCAGACTCCCCTCGTTATTGATCATTATAGCATATTTTATTTAATTTACCTATTTTTTATATTCTATATTTTCCAAAATGCTTTATTATAATTTATTGATAAAATAGGTAAATAATTTATCAGTGTTTTTATCATCTAATAGTTCTGGATGCCACTGAACACCTAAAAAAAATGTTTTTCTTTTATCTTCAATTGCTTCAATTATTTCATCATCGCTACGAGCAGATACATGTAGTTTAGTATTTGGAACACAAAATGAATGAAGAGAATTTACTTTTATCTTTTCCTCACCTATTATTTTATAAAGCAATGAATCTTTATCAATATTTATAAAATGAGAATACTTACTTCCATTTTGATGATTGTAAACTGGTATAATATCATGTTTATTAAAAGCCTTACTCATAAGTTGCATTCCTAAACATATCCCCAACGTTGGCTTATCTATATCATATAGATATTTTACTATTTTATCATCTAATTCATGACTAACTTTTCCACCAGGTAGTATAATACCATCACATTTGTCAATTAAAGTAGTATCAATTTTTTTATCATTTTCAAAATCAAAAGGTATACACATAATTGCAACATTATATTTTCTTAATTTTTCAATCAAATAACTTCTGACTCCATATACTAATCCACCATTTTTTGTTTCATAATCTCTTAAAATTATTCCTATTATTTTCATACTATTACCCGACCTTCTAGAATTTTAACACTAATTGAAATTAACTACTATCTTCTATTACAGTAAATTATAACTATTATATCATAAACTCAAACATTTTAAAACTCGAACTATAAAAAGTTCGAGTATCAATCAATCTGGTGCGAGTGACGTAGTAATCTACAACTTTCGCAAAATTAACGAATTTGATACTATATAGAATATCAATCTCTAATAGTATTTTAGCACAAATATTTGTAAATGTCTTAATTTTTACGATAATTTATGATAAAATATAGCTTAAAGGAGGAATTGGTATGTTTTTATATGATAAAAAAGAAAAATCTTTAGATGTTTATGATTTTACAGCTAACAAGGATGATTTAATAGGTTATAGAATGACACAAATGGAACAAATTCCAGAATCAGAAAGAATTTTTGTTGCTGAAACTCATATTGACCCATATGGGGATTTATTACTTTTTGAAAAATACACGGGTAAAACTTTTAATGATAAGGTTCTTTCTGCAAGTTATGCAGATAATGATTCTGAAGAAAGAAAAAAAAGCAATGCTTATAGACGCTATCATGTTTTGAAAAGTGATAATAGAAGTAAGAGAAATAATGAGATACTATTAGATTGCTATGGATTTGGACATTTAGCTGATAGAAGTGTGGTTCAAATTCAATACCCTGAAATTATTAAATATTATCTTTTAAAAAGAACAAGCTATGACTTTGTAGGATCAGATGAATATGGAAAAAATTACAAAATGGAAGATATCATTCAATTACCAGAGTCTTTATATTTATTACAACTTTTAGAACAAGGTAAATTTACATCATTTTATGGAAAAGATATTTCTGAACAACTATCATTATACACTTTAGCGAAAGTTAATGAAATAAGTATGGAAGAACTTCAAAAAATGGATGCTTGTGGTATTACTCAAGATGCGTATTCAAAAACTATTAAAAAAGCAGAAAGTGATTCGCATGTCTTGAAATTAATAAAAAAATAATCAAATTGCTAAAAAGATGATTTTAAGCATTAATGTTCAAAATCATCTTTTTCTATTGCGTGATAGTCTTTTGAATTATTAGTATGGGAAATACCCATAATATCTTCAAAACTTTTATTATCTAATGCTCCATTTTTATATAATTCTTTAGCAAGCAACTTATATTTATTATCTTTAACTCTAAATATTTTATCCATAAGAAATTGAACAAGATTATAAAACATATCTTTAAAAT
>CANQAF010000058.1 GCA_947588975.1 uncultured Bacilli bacterium | reverse complement strand
TTTTTTTTCAAAAAGAAAATAACTATTGTATATTCATTTAAATTATGATAATATGAGAATAGTAAATAAATCATAGAATAGTTTGAGATGAGCAGAAAATATGAAGTATGCTATATGCAAACGGGGGGGGGGGTAACCCCCTTTTTTTATTGTCTAAAGGAGAGATTTATATGAAGAAAAAAGGTTTTGCTACTAGTGCAATATTATATACTATGTTATTACTATTTCTAGCAACGCTAGTAGGTATATTAAATAATTTACAAAATAAAAAAACGATATTGGATCAATTAAAAGTGGAAGCGATATCGGCATTAGATCAAACAAATGTATGTGATAATCTCAATCAAGAAATACAAAAATATAAGACAGGTGGAGATGCTAAGGCAGAGGATATTAATGCCGGTAAAACAGCATATGTAAAAGGAGAATTAGTTACAGGAACGTTAGAATCAACGACAATTGTTACAGGTGAGGTTTCATTTTACAATGAATATAATCGTAAAATCGAACTTGGCTTTAAACCAGTATATGTACAAGTAACAGTTTATCTCAATAATACTGTGAGATCTATCCATATTTATGATGAGCGCAATGGTACTACACCTACTAAAATAGGTGCAGATACAAATAATACAGTCGGATTACCTGTTAGTGTTGCTGCCATTTATGACACGGGTTTTTATTTAAACAATGGTTATAATTATACTGGGTGGAAATTCTCTTATGTAGCATTTAAAGAATTTCCTAAATCATAATACAAGTATTCATAGAAGATCATTTAAAATGAGATGCTTTTAATAAAATACATTTCTAAAAGGAAGTGTATTTTTAATCACTTAAAAAATATAACGAATGTGCTAAAAACGAAATAGATGATTTCTTAAGAAAATATTTTGGAGGAACTTTAAGTGATTATTGAGCTAAAAAATTAATCTTTCTCAAAATGTAATGCTAGCAAAAAATTTTATTTTTTGGTATTGTCTAAAGAAACAAAAAAAGATGAAATGAAAATATAATAATATAATACTATATATCATATTGTTGTTTTTTGTTAATATCAATTAAAAATAGAAATGCTATCCGTGTTAAATTAAGTAAATATGTGCAATCATTAGTCAGAAGAAGCACTTATGTGTTATAGGAAAATGAACAGTAGTCATACATCAACGTAATCTATAATGCTATTTAGGAAGCCTGGCTTGTTTTAAGTGAGATAATTTAGTATTTAAAGGAGCTTCGTAAAACTTGTATCAAAATAATGTTAGTGATCTAAAGTGTAAAATTTTTCTTGATACTTATATACGTAAAACAATATATTGTTGACAGTATAGAATAGGATTACTATAACACCCTGAAGTTCAATACAGTGCTTCTTTTTTATTTATAATTTATAGTACTATGTTTTTTAAATTTTCATTGTAAAATACCCAAAACTATACTATAATAATAAATAAGACAATTTTGGGGGAATATCGATGGCATCAATCATACATATTAATAATTTAAGTTATAAGAATTTGTTTTCTAATTTGCAATTAGATGTGAAACAAGGATCTTTTTTATCTATTGTTGGACGTAATGGTAGTGGGAAAAGTGTATTATTAAAAATATTATTAGGATTAATTCCTATAGAATGTGATATAGAGATTGATGGTTTATCCTTAAAAGAGCATAAACAGGACATTTTAAAAAAAATTGGAGTTGTGTTTGAACAACCAGATTCTAATTTTGTATTGGAAACACCGCGTGAAGACATGAAATCTTACTTAAGAAATTTAGATTATACAGATGATCAAATTGCCCAAAAAATAACTATAATTTCACAAAAATTTGAAATAGAGAATTTACTTGATTATTCTGTTGCCAATTTAAGTGGCGGTGAAAAGCAAATTATTGCACTTGCTATTGCTTTGTTGAATGATCCTAAACTTCTTTTATTAGATGATGCATTTTCTATGGTTGATGGTGTTCAAAAAGAAAAAATATATAAAATTTTAAAAAAAATAAATCGAGAACAAAAAACAACAATTGTACAAGTTATACATGATATAGATGATGCATTATATGGAAAAGAAGTAGCGATAATTGACGAAGGAAGAATTGTTTTGCACGGGAAAAATGAAAAAGTTTTTGAAGAGGAAAAAACATTCAAAAAAGCAGGATTAGAACTTCCATTTATGGCATCCTTATCATCTAAGTTAAAATTTTATGAACTAGTAGATACTACGATTTTGGATATGGACAAGATGGTGAATGTATTATGGAAATAAAATGGGATCATGTAAGTTTTACATATAATAAAGTAAACTATCAAAAAAAAGAAGTTTTAAAAAATATTAATTTGTCTTTTCCAGAAGGGAAAATTACTGGAATTATTGGAAAAAGTGGTAGTGGAAAAACGACAATGGTTGAACTGATGGATGCTTTGTTGTTGCCAACGGAGGGGACCATTCAAATAGGGAATTTTCTATTAGAAAACAACCACCCGCTAAAAAATTTGAATGCGCTTCGTTTTCAAGTAGGTTTGGTATTTCAATTTCCAGAAGAGCAAATCTTCAATACTACTGTAAAAGAAGAGCTTGCTATGGGTCTTA
Organism: uncultured Bacilli bacterium; assembly: GCA_947588975.1. Classification (GTDB taxonomy): domain Bacteria; phylum Bacillota_I; class Bacilli_A; order RF39; family UBA660; genus UBA5026. The sequence continues at coordinate 3,451 of CANQAF010000058.1, read as the reverse complement.
AGTTTTATCATTACAAAATAGATCAAATTGAAAAACGATCTTTAGAAGCTTTAAAAATGGTTGGACTTGATGACTCTTATTTAGATAAAAACCCATTTCATTTAAGTCAAGGAGAAAAACGTAAAGTTGCTATTGCATCTATTTTGATGTTAAATCCAGAAGTATTGATTCTTGATGAGCCAACAATTGGATTAGATTCAGAAAGTAAACAAAGCTTGTTAAAATTACTTCGAATACTTAAAAATAGATTTCATAAGACAATTATTATTGTAAGTCATAATACAGATTTTTTATTGCCAATTGTAGACTATGTAGTAGTATTACATAATAAGAAGGTAGTTATGGATGGGGATAAGTATACAGTATTTAAACAAGTTAAAAAACTACAGCAATATGGTGTAAAACCGCCAAAAATAATTGAATTTTCCGATAAAGTTTTAAATAAAAAGAATATAAAAATCGGGTATCGCGATGAAATTAACGACTTAATAAAGGACATATATCGTTATGTTCGATAATATTATAATCGGAAAATATTATTATGGAAAATCTGTAGTTCATAATTGGAATTCTTTTAGTAAATTACTTTGTAGCTTATGTTTTATTATATCTGTATTTGCGATTGATCAAATTTCTGTACTTCTGTTTTATATTGTCGTTCTTATTTTACTATTATTACTTAGTGATATTTCATGTAAATATTATGCTAAAGTAGTATGGTCTACTCGATATTTTTTGATTTTCTTATTTTTATTTCATCTTATCTTTGGAACAAATGTTGTTGAAAGTATATTACTGATCATAAAAATTATTTTAATTCTTTTGTATAGTGCGATGGTTTTATATACCACTTCTATTCAAAAATTAACAGATTCGTTTACGTTACTTTTTTATCCACTTACTTTTCTTCGTATACCAATTACATTTATTTCCAGAATTATTGGGCTTTCTATTTCATTTTTGCCAATTGTGTTACAGCAGACACAACGAATATTAAAATCACTTACTGTGAAGGGAATAGATTATAAGAATAGTACGATTCAACAAAAATTAAATATTTGGAAATTATTGATAACTCCATTATTAATGAATGCTTTTCACTATGCAGACAATGTTGCATTTACAATGGAAACACGTTTATATTATATTGGTGAGAAGCAGAAAATATCTATTGAAAGATTTTATTTTTTTGATATATTTCAAATCATATTTCACTTATTAATGCTTATTCTTGTTTGGAAAGAGGGAATTATATGAGATTTTTAATGACATTTGCCTATGATGGAACAAATTTTCATGGATACCAAAAACAATTAAAAGCAAGAACAATACAAAGTACTATAGAAGCTGAATTAACCAAATTAAATAGTGGCGAAAAAGTTATTATTAATGCTTCTGGTAGAACCGATGCACATGTTCATGCATTAGGACAAAGAGCTCACTTTGATTTAGTGAAAAATATAGATCCAGAAAGATTAAAGCGTTCCATCAATAAACTACTTCCAGATGATATTTATGTTTTAAATATAGAAGAAGTTTCTCAAAAATTTCATGCAAGATTTGATGTGAAATCGAAAGAATATATTTATAAAATTAATATAGGCCCTTATAACTTGTTTGATAGAAATTATTGTTACCAATATAATGCACCTTTAGATATAGTAGAAATAGAACGAGCTCTTCAATATTTAGAAGGAACACATAATTTCAAGGCGTTTACAAAGGTGGATGAAGCAAAGGAAAATTATGAAAGAACAATTTTGAAAACGAGTCTTATTAGAGATAATGAAGATCCTAATCAACTTACTTTGTCTTTTTTAGGAACAGGTTTTTTAAGATATATGGTACGTAATATGGTAGGGACTTTAATAGAAATTGGTGAAGGAAAACGTAAAGCAGAAGACATTATTCTAATATTAGAATCAATGGATCGTAAAAAGGCTGGAAAAACAGCTCCGCCGGAAGGACTTTATCTCAAAAATGTTTTTTACGAATAGTATGGTGTAAATTTGTAATAATCGTCATATTTTCCTTGACTTTTCATATAATTTTTAGTACAATCTTAATTGGTACATTTTATATATCCCAAAGAAATAAGTATTGGGAACACTTATTTCAAAATATAATATAAAAGAAAGGGAAATATTTATGAAAGACACATATATGCAAAAGAAAGAAGATCTTGTACGTAATTGGTACGTAATTGATGCAGAAGGTCAAAATCTTGGACGTGTTGCTACTAAAGTTGCACATATCTTAAGAGGAAAACATAAACCAACTTTTACACCACATGTAGATTGTGGAGATTATGTAATTGTAATTAATGCTTCTAAAGTTAATTTAACCGGAAATAAATTAACTGATAAAATATATTACAATCATAGCGGATATACTGGTGGTTTAAGAGAAAGAACTGCACGTGAAATGAAAGAAAAATATCCTGTTGAAATGGTAGAGAGAGCTGTAAAAGGAATGCTTCCAAAAGGAAGACTTGGACGTCAAATGTATAAAAAATTATTTGTATATGCGGATGCAAATCATCCACATGCTGCTCAACAACCTGTTGAGTATACGAAATAGGAGGTTTATAGATGGCAAAAGTTTATATTGGAACTGGTAGAAGAAAATCATCTGTAGCGCAAGTTAAGATGGTACCTGGTAAAGGTAAAATCACAGTAAACGGTAGAGATGTTAGAGAATTCTTTCCATACGAAACTAACGTTATGGATTTAATGCAACCTCTTACTGCAACAAATAATGAAGAAACATTTGATATTGACGTAAAAGTATCTGGCGGTGGATTTACAGGACAAACTGGAGCAATTCGTTTAGGAATTACTAGAGCATTATTAGAATATGATGCACCAAATGCTGAAACTGAAGGAAACTATAGAAGTATTTTGAAAAAAGCTGGATTTATTACAAGAGACTCTAGAGTAAAAGAACGTAAGAAACCAGGTTTAAAAGCTGCTCGTCGTGCGCCACAATTTTCAAAGAGATAATATGCATATATTCAAAGCCAAGCAATTGGCTTTTTTGTTTCTTTATTTTTTGATATAATAATTTTAGGTGATAATATGCGTTTAAGTAGTGATTGGAAATCTTATAAAATTATAGATGCTGGAAATGGAGAAAAATTAGAAAGTTGGGATGGTATTCTTCTAAGAAGGCCTGATCCACAAGCGATTTGGCCAATTCAAAATAATCATGCTTGGGATGATATAGATGGATTTTATCATCGTAGTTCTAAAGGTGGAGGGCAATGGGAGTTTCGCAAAAAACTACCGGAGTATTGGACTATCCAATATAAAGAATTAACATTTAAGGTGTCACCTACTAATTTTAAGCATACTGGGTTATTTCCAGAACAAGCAGTGAATTGGGATTATATGATGGAAAAAATTCGTAATAGTAAAAGGCAAATTAAAGTTTTAAACCTATTTGCATATAC
>CANQAF010000057.1 GCA_947588975.1 uncultured Bacilli bacterium | reverse complement strand
ATTGACAATCATAAAATAGTTCTGTATACTATTAAAGAAAGTTAAAAAAGGAAAGCAGAAGTATCCACTTCTCACCCGATTGCAAATCGCTTTGGGTTAAATGCCATATGTCTTTTGGATATTGGAATTTTTGAGTGGATACTATTGTATTCACTTTTTTATGGAGGTGTCAGGTATCGCAAGAGATAAAGATATGTACATTAACGAACAAATACGTGCAAAAGAGGTTATGGTAATTGGACCTAATGGAGAACAATTAGGTGTAAAACCAATTAAAGATGCCCTCACACTTGCAAGTTATGCTGGTTTTGATTTGGTTTTAATGAGTCCTAATGCAACTCCACCAGTTTGTAAGATTATGGATTACAACAAGTTCAAATATGAGAGTAAAAAGAAACAAAAGGAAAACATGAAGCGCCAAAGAGAAACTAACCTAGAAGTTAAAGAATATCGTTTGTCAGTGACAATTGATGTACATGACTTTGATACACGTGTTCGTAATGCATCTAAATATTTAGAAAAGGGTCATAGAATTAAAGTTTCAGTTCGTTTTCGTGGAAGACAAATGGCACATCAAGAATTAGGACGTGATGTTTTGATACGTTTTTCAAAAGCAGTTGAGTCAATCGCAACTATTGAACAACAGCCTAAGATGGAAGGCTATTTTATGACCATGATGCTAATGCCAAATAAAGAAAAATAGGAGGAATATATATGCCAAAAATGAAAACCCATAAGGGAACTGCAAAAGTATGTAAGGTTAGACCAGGTGGAACAATTAAAATTGGTACACCTGGAACAAGACACAACACTGGAAAGAAAAATGCTGCTTCAAACAGAAAAAGCAGAAAAGGATCTTTACTTAGTCAATCAGACTATAAAAGAATTAAAACAAATTTAGGAAAATAGTATTAAAGGAGGATAAATATGGCAAGAGTAAAAGGTGGCACAGTTCATCGTGCACGTCGTAAAAAAGTAATGAGTCAAGCCAAAGGCTATTTTGGAAGTAAACATAGACTATATAAAAGCGCTAAAGAACAAGTAATGCAAGCATTAAGTGATTCATACAGAGATAGAAGACAAAAGAAAAGAGATTTTAGAAAATTATGGATTACAAGAATTAATGCTGCTTGTAGAGAAAATAACATAAGTTATTCTAAGTTTATAGATGGCTTAAATAAAGCAGGTGTTATGGTAAACCGTAAAATGTTATCTGAAATTGCAATTGATAATCCACAAGCATTTACAGATTTAGTTAAGATTGCTAATGATGCTTTAAACGGAAAAACTTTTGCGTCAACAACTGTAGAAAAATCAGTTAAAAAAGAAACAACTAAAATTGAGAAGTCAACTGTGAAAGAAGAAGCAAAAGATGTATCTAAAATGACAGTTGCTGAATTGCGTGAACTTGCTCAGTCAAAAGGCATTAAAGGTACTTCTACTATGAAAAAAGCAGAGTTACTAGATGCTCTAAAATAAAAAGATCTGATTAGATCTTTTTATTTTGTTTATACTAATAATGGTGATTATTATGTACTATTTCAATATATTTTTTATTTATTCCATATTAGGTCATTTATTAGAAACATTTGTATACATGATGCATGCTGGTAAAAGTGGAATTTTGTATGGGTTTTGGACTCCAGTTTATGGTATTGGTTGTGTAATTATTATTGGATGTTACGAAATTTTATTTAATAAACATCATTTGACGAAAAGCTTAGAAGCACTTACCGTATTTTTAATTGGAGCTGTTTTGCTCACTGCCATTGAATGGTTAGGCGGAACTATAATTGAAACTATATTTGGATATGTTTTTTGGAACTACAACGATTTAAAATTTCATATTGGATCTTATATTGCATGGGAAATGGCAATTGTTTGGGGATTGTGTGCTCTGGCTTTAATTTTTGTGATTCATCCTTTTTTTAAAAGATGGATTCAAAGGATACCTAGAATAATTACTTATACATTTATATTATTATTTATTTTAGATGTTGGGTGCACAATATATTTTAAATAAAATATTATTTAATGAAACCATTTTGTACATATTTTGTTTCATTTACTACAATAAATGCTTTTGGATCGATTGAATGAATTAATTTTTTTAGTTGTTCAAAATTATTTTTTTGTATTTCAATAAATAGCATATATTTTTCATTGGCTTTATCTTGTCCTTTAATATCAATTACAGAAACAGCGTAACCTTCTTTTCTTAATGTATCAACTAATTTATGGTTATTATTACTTGTTACTACTTGAACTCCAAAATTTCCTTTGATAAATTTTTCAGATAAATATCCTCCAATATAAGTACCAGTAGCAAACCCGAGAGAATATGCAATCGCAATCCAAAGACTCGTTTCAGTTGTATTTAAAGCTTCTTTTACAATAACAAACCACACAAATACTTCTACAAACCCTACCATACTCGCAAGTAATGTGCGACCTTTTACAGTAATTAAAGTACGAATTGTTCCTAATGAAACATCAATTATTCGAACACAAAATATTTTAAAACACAGAAAAAATAATGACATAAATATTTTCCTTTCTTTTATTTGAAATTTCTGATAATGTTCGTTATAATAATAGTAGGTGATTGTATGAAACGTAGAAGAATTAAAAAACAAGTATATGTAGTAGGGATTATATTGCTTCTAGTGATAGTATTGTCCATTTTTGGGATTCGATACTTATTATATCGTGGTACTAATGAATATAAACTGAAAAAAATTGGTTATCAACCTGAAGAAATTTCTATAATTGAAACGTTAGAACCAGATCAAATTCAAACGATTTTAGATAAAGAATATAACGTTACTATTCCAAAGTTATTAAAGGAAAAATATTTTATATTTCAAAATTTAGACCGATATTTAACATATTATAATGATCATAAAGATGATGATTTAACACATGTCGTTAGTATAGTAAATGTTGGTGCAGATCATGAATATTATGATAAAGATATGGTTGTGAAGACAAAAACTGATTTAAAAAATGAATATTTGATTTTGGTAAATAAATTTCATTATTTAGATCAAAATTTTGCTCCAAGTGATATAGTTGCAGTCCGTAATTGGTATGCATATGGAGAAAATGAAATTAGAAAAGAAGTATATGAACAATTTCGTTCCATGTTTAATGCAGCTGCAGAAGAAGATTTAAAGTTAATTATTACTTCATCTTATCGTGATTATGAGTTTCAAGATACTCTTTGGAATAATTATGCAAACTCTAAAGGAGAAGAATGGGCCGATAGTGTTGCAGCACGCCCTGGATATTCCGAGCATCAAACAGGTTTATCATTAGATATTGTAACAGATGGGGAAGGCAGTTCGATGGATTCTTTTGACCAAACAGATGAATTTAAATGGTTAAGTAAAAATGCACATAAATATGGTTTTATTTTAAGGTATCCAGAAGGAAAAGAAGATATTACTGGATATTCTTATGAATCATGGCATTATCGCTATGTAGGAGTAGAAACTGCAACTAAAATTCATGATTTAGGTATTACGTTTGATGAATATTACGCATATTATCAAAACGAAATTGAGGCATAATATGAAAAAGATAGTATGGATATTTATTATTGCTTTAATTGGTAGCTTCGTATTTGTTGCTGTAAATAATTTTCTAAAAAAGGAACCAAATCCTAATTTAGAGAAAGGATATACAGAAGAAGAAGTTGCTGTTATTGAAACATTAAGTGAAGAAAATAAGAATTATTTATTAGAAACGAATTATCACCCAAATTTACTTGAATATTTTGCAGTTGAAAATATGATGGAAGAAAAATTAATAAATTATATACAATTTCATGAAACATATGGTTTAAATTTGAATGAAACAGTTTATATTGTAAATCATAATTATGATGATCTTAATGTCTATGATGAATCTACTATTGCTTTTATGCATGGGGACTATTACATTCATGAATATTTAAATCGTTATTTGGCATATCAGACACAGTTAACAGTTTCGTTTGATAGTGTAGAAACTATGCGTGACTATGTCATTACAGCTGTCAATAGTAATTTAGATTATGCATTTTATACACAAGATTATGCTGTTGATTTAGAAAAAAATGAGTTAATATTAGTTAACAAATATTATAAGTTACCTAGTGATTATGTACCTGAAAACTTAGTGAAGATTGAATATCCTTATGGTGTTTCTTTAATGTTACAAGCAACTGTTTATGAACAATATAAGTTGATGTGGGAAGCTGCAAAGTCACAAGGATTATCATTATACATAAGGTCTCCTTATCGCAGTTATGCCACCCAAAATACACTGTATAATAATTATGTTGCAAGAGATGGTAAAGCAGCAGCTGATACTTATTCTGCACGCCCTGGATATTCCGAACATCAGACCGGACTTGCTTTTGATGTGACTAGTCCAACTACTAATTTTGATACGTTTGAATATAGTAAAGAATTTGAGTGGTTACAAGAAAATGCTTATCAATATGGTTTTATTTTAAGATATCCGAAAGAAAAAGAATATATTACAGGATATATGTATGAACCATGGCATTATCGATATGTGGGGGTGGATGTTGCAACTAAAATCCATGAAACAGGATTAACTTATGAAGAATACTATGCGTATTATGTGAGATAGGTAAGATTATCTCACTTTTTCATATACTATAGTGGTGAAGTATATGAAAGAAGAAACATTTAAAAGATGTGTTTATATTATTCTTTTTATCCTAATTATGATTGTTTTTACAAAAGACATTAATTTTTTTGGGACAAATTTTTATGAAGATATTAAGCCTATTGAACATCCTGAGTCTATTCAAGTTTTAGTGAATAAAAATAATCAACTTGCAATGGATTATATACCATCTGACTTAGAGCAAATTTCTTTAAATTATGCGATCGAAGGACAATATTTAAAAAAAGAAGCTAAAGAAAAATTTGAACAATTGAGTAAGGATGCGAGTGAATTAGGATACCAGATTATTGCAAGCTCCACTTATCGTAGTTATGCGTATCAAAGTCAACTGTATGAATATTATATAAAAACAAAAGGATTGGAATATGCTGATTTATGTTCTGCTAGACCGGGACATTCGGAACATCAGACTGGTCTTGCAGTAGACGTCATGGGTTCAAACCATGATTATGATCAATTTGAATTATCGGTTGAATTTCCTTGGATGAAAGAAAATGCCTATCAATATGGTTTTATTTTAAGATATCCAAAGGGGAAAGAAAACATTACAGGATTTAAGTATGAGCCATGGCATTATCGCTATGTAGGAGTAGAACTTGCTAAACTACTATATGAAAATAATTGGACATTAGATGAATATTATCAAGAACATCATATATGATATAATAATTTTAGGTGGTAGTATGGAACATGTGGTTCATAGTATTGGTCCAGTTTACGACAACAATTCTAAAATATTGATTTTGGGAACTTTTCCTTCTATTCAATCAAGAAAAACAGGATTTTACTATGGAAATCCTCAAAATCGATTTTGGAAGGTATTGAGCATAGTCTTTCATGAAAAGGAACCTAAAACAACGGAAGAAAAATTAGAATTTTTAAAAAAATTTCATATTGCATTATGGGATGTGATAGCTTCTTGTGATATTAAAGGATCATCTGATTCATCTATTCGTAATCCCGTCATAAATGATATTGCAAGTGTATTACAAAATAGTAAAATTGACCGAATTTATACAACGGGTAAAAAAGCTTATGATTTATATAATAAATATTGTTATCCTACTATAAAAGTGGAAGCAATAATGCTTCCATCACCTAGTCCGGCAAATTGTACTGTGTCATTAGAACAGTTAATTGAAATTTACTCCTGTCTTTACATGTGATCATTATATGAAGCTTGAAATTATAAAAAAAATATGATAATATGAAACTGTCAATAAAATCATAGAATAGTTTGTGATGAGTAGAAAATATGAAGTATGCTTTTTGCAAACGGGGGGGGGGTAATACCCTCTTTTTTTATTGTCTAAAGGAGTGAAAATATGAAAAAAGGATTTACATTGA
>CANQAF010000056.1 GCA_947588975.1 uncultured Bacilli bacterium | reverse complement strand
TATTGAAAAAAATGATAACCCTTGCATTTTGTTGGTTCCATAACTTTAATATTACCATTAATATATTTAGCAAAATAAATTACAAATAGCCAATTAGTATCATTTTTAAAACTGTGAAAAATTCCAATTGAATCACTAAATTCTAAATTAATTTCTTCTCCTGCTTCTTCTTTTATTTCACGAATAATTGCTGATTTAAAGCTTGAATCTTCTGGGTCAACCTTTCCACCAATATCTTCAAATAAACCATTTTCATCACGTGATTTTTCCCCTCTTTGTTGTAAAAGTATTTCTCCATCAGAGTTTTCTATATGAACAATTACTCCTATTTTTTGGTTAGGAAAATTAAATTTTTCTAAATCTTTAAAAGTTGCTTCATGATTTAATAAATAAAAATGCATTATTAGTACCACCTATCTAATATACATATTGGTATTAGCAATATGCAAGTGTGTTTTCTAAATTGTCCTAATTTTTTTATAAAACATATTGTATCAAGAACAAATGTTTGATATAATTTTTGTAGGGAAACTTAATTGTTGAGTGCTTGCCAACTTTCTTTTAGAAAGGAGGCTTGATATTATGAAGAAAAAAGATTTATTAATCTCATTTCTAATACTAATTATCATTTTATTAATAGTCTCTGTAATGATTCTATGTATAAAGAAATAGCACTCAATCTAGCATAGATTAAGTGCTTACCACTTAAGGGCAAGTACTCAACTCGGCAAAGTTAAGTCTTCCCTTTTTATTTTATGCAAGTATCATGCACAAATACATCATAACATAAAAACGTACTTTTATCAAGTACGTTTTCTATTTTTACTCGAATTTTCCGAGTTTTCTATCAATCTGGTAGCGCCGGGGAGATTCGAACTCTCGACCTATCGGGTATGAACCGATTGCTCTAGCCAACTGAGCTACAGCGCCATTTCAAACAAGCAATATCATAATATCATAATTGCTTGTTTTTTACAATAGTTTTTTTCAAATTCTAACTTTATTTTATGTTTTTTATTGATTTCTATACAATTACATCATAATTTTTGGTGCAAGATATCCAATAATGAATGCTGCTACTAATACTGATGGAACATATACATATGCTAGTTTATTTTCATCAGTATCACATGCGAATTTTAATCCCTTATACATATAACATGTATTCAATAAACTTCCAACTACATAAACTATTAACGCAAGTTTTAGACTAATTAATATGCAGATAGTTGTAACTAAATATACTACTGTCATAAGAGCGGCATTGGCACCTAGCCATGTAATCATTTTTTTATAACTAGTTTCACTTTTGAATAATTTAGCACTAATTAAGTATGCAATTAAAGCAATCAATGCATAAGTTGCAACTACAATTAAAATTGACATAATTGCAATTTTTGCATAAGGAATTTCGATGTTGGAATCAAACATTCCCATATAACTTGATGAAATTCCCATCAAATCCATAATAGAACCGATCATTTCTTTACATAGAACACAAATCATAATAGCAATAGCTATTGCACTTGCGCCTAGTGTAATAAAGGCATTATTAAGATTCTTTTCTTGAATAAATGATTTCATTGTATCAATTGGTGATACAAACATACCTTTTACTAAATCAACAAGTTCTGTTACGATTGAAGAACTACTCGTAACTTCCTCTACTTTTTTACTATTTTTTTGACAGCTACATTCTTTGCCATCAATTAATTCTTTTCCACATTTTGTACAAAATTTTGCCATTTTCTTTCCTTCTTTCTAATAATATTTTGAAAAATATGTATTTAAACTTCCAGCATCCACAATATGAAATGCTCCATCTACATATGTTATGTAAACATACATACTATCGGAATCTGAACTATCATGTGTTTTTACTTCATTACCAGATTGGTACGTCAATGAATAATTATATTTTGTTTTTACATCAACACGGTAATAATCGTCATAAGTACTAAAATCATTTAAGGTAACTTCAGTAAAATTGATATTGGTTAAATTAACATTAGATAAACTATTTTTTAAAGAATTATAAGTATCTTCTAAATCACTCAAATCTATTTTTTTGTCACCAAAAGTCTCTGAAATTGATTTAAAATCTTGTTTATCTTTAGCTCCATTATATAAAGTTTGTAATCCTGTCTTAATCAATCCTTCTAACTCTTTTATCATTTCATCTGATAAATTATCTTCATCAAAAGCAGATATATTGATTTTATTATTAGATTCTGAAACTCGTAAAGTATTTTCAATATCAAATCCCATTGGTAATGTTACTACAACATCGTATTCAGTTGCAAACATAGCAGGCATTTTATAAACATCATAAGTTTCATCAGAAGATTTTTTATCAATATATTTTGAATCTACTTCAATTCCTTCAATTTTCACTTTAGAATTTTTTAATGCTTTAAATTCAAAATTAGAAATTACTTGTACTGGGTACAATGATTTAGATATGCACCAATTATCAAATATCAAATATTTTTTTGATTTTTGTTTTACTAAAGTAATTTCTGCAATATCTGTGTCATTATCTCCATCTTCTACATAAGAAATTGTAACAGTTGCAGTTAATCCATCTTTACTCATATTGACTTTACCAACACGATAATTTGATAACTTCATTGCATCCTCATCATCATATTGATCATCAAAAATTTTTAAGAACATTTCTTTGTTTGCAAAGTCGCTTGTTTCAATATCCATATATTCATAAATTGCATCTACATCTTTATTTACAACTGCTAAAAAGTAATTTTTTGCAATCGTCTTTGGTGATAATTGATTGCTAATTATAGTATAAATAGCAAATAATGCAATCAATAAAATAAGGATCACTCCACCAATTACTTTTTTTGTTTTGGATAACTTTTTCCATTTGGTACCCAAATTTTCATTATTAGTGGATTTTACTTTCGTTTTTTTAGGTACTTCTAATTCTAATTTTGCGCCACAATTTTCGCAAAAACGCGCACCTTTTTCATTCTTTGTTCCACATTCTCCACAAAACATACATACACTCCTATCTCAATATAAAATTACATCATTTTTAAAAAGTTGTCAATGTTATCAATTATTTTTTTACCAATATTATGCCTTTTTTCATCATACTATATTTATATCAATTTATGAGTAAAATAATTATTTATGATAGTTTAAAATATGATAAAAAGCATATATTTAAGATTCTTGTTCATAATTTTTTAAGAATTCATATAAATGTTGTGCCGTCTTTTCAGGTAAAATTTGTTTTAATTCTTCTACAGATAACTGTTTTAATTTTGTAATTGTTTTATACTTTTTAAGTAGTTCTTTTTTTCTAACAGATCCAATACCCTCTACGTGATCTAAAATACTTTCTAAAGAGCCTTTACTTCTAATTTGTTTATGATAATGAATCGTAAAATTATGGACCTCATCTTGCATACGTTCTAGATAATAAAATAAATTACTTTTTTTATCAATTTCAATTTCTTCAATTGGATCAAATGCTAATAAACTAGAAGTAGCATGTTTATCATTCTTTTTTAGTCCAACCACCATAATATGTAATCCTAAACTTTGAATTACCTCTCTTACTACATGAATTTGCCCAATACCACCATCTACTATAATTAAATCTGGAGGTGTAAGTCCATCTTTTAAAACACGAAAATATCTTCGATATGTAACTTCTTGCATCATTGCATATTCATCATTACCATTTCCAGTAATTTTAAATTTTCGATAATCATTTTTACTTGGCTTACCATTTACAAATACAACCATTCCAGATACACTAAAAGTTCCAAATAAATGGGAATTATCAAATAATTCAATTCGATCTAGACGGTCCAAATGTAAAATATGTTTTAACTCTTCATTTGCATCAACAGTCCTGCTTTCATCTTTTTGGATCAACTCAAATTCTTCATTGAGAGCAATTTCAGCATTTTTATTTGCCATTTCAATGAGTTTATATTTCACTCCCTTTACAGGTTGTCGAACAGGAATAGTAAAGAAAGATTCTAATAATTCCGCATCTACTATTTTTGGAACGAGTAATTCTTTTGGAAGTAAAAAATTCTTTTCATAAAAGTTTGCAATATAACGAGTCAATTCTTCTTCTACTTCATCCACAAGTGGAAAAATATGGGAATGCCTTTCTAAAATTTTACCACCACGAATGAAAAAAGCTTGTACAGACAAATATCCTTTGTCAACATAATATCCAAACAAATCTCGATCAATGTCATCTTTAATCTCTACTTTTTGTTTTGATAAAGTAATTTCAATATAGTCAAGTAAATCTTTTAATTCCTTAGCTTTTTCATAATTCATTTTTTCACTTTCTATATACATTTCTTCTTTTATTTTTTTTGTAATTAAAGTATGATCTCCTTTTAAGAATTGAATAATATCATGTTCCATTTGAGAGATTGTTTCTTCTTTTATTTGATTACTACAATACCCTAAGCATTGCCCTATATGATAATACAGACAAGGTCTTTTATTATATGTTTTACATTTTCTTAAAGGATACATTCGATTTAATAAATTAACGGTATTTCTAGCAGCGACTACATTTGGATATGGGCCATATAATCTACTTTTATTTTTACGTTTATTTAAACTACGAACGACTAATACACGAGGTACTTTTTCATTTGTTAATTCAATATAAGGGTAACTTTTATCATCACGAAGTAAAATATTATATTTAGGATCATGTTCTTTAATTAAATTAATTTCTAATACTAATGATTCTTTTTCACTACCAACGACAATATATTCAAAATCAACAATTTCACTTACCAATTTTGCGGTTTTTCCTGTATGTGTTCCGCGGAAATAAGAACTTAAACGATTTTTTAATTTTTTGGCTTTTCCAACATAAATAATAACACCATCTTTGTTTTTCATCAAATAACAACCTGGTTTATTTGGAACAAGCGCTAATTTTTGCTTGATTGCGTTCATAGATATCACCTAATCTTATTTTACCACATTTTCTATTATTTTTGATATAATGAATATGGTGATATTTATGCATTCCATCGCTCAAAATTGTATAACCGAATATCAAGTACAAAAATCTAAATTTATTACTTACTTATTTTTTGTAACTTCCATTCAAGAAGTAAATCAATATTTAGAACAAATTCACAAGGAACATTTGAATGCCACACATCACTGTTATGCATATATTATAGATACACAAAAACGATGTTCTGATGATGGTGAACCATCTGGTACAGCTGGTCTACCTATATTAAATGTTCTAGAAAAGAAAAATATGAATTTTATCTTATGCATTGTCGTACGTTATTTTGGAGGTATTTTATTAGGAACAGGTGGATTAGTTCGTGCTTATACCAATTCAGTTACACAAGCACTAGAACAAACAAACTATATAGATGTTGCTTTAGGAAAAGAAATTACTCTACTGTTTTCTTATGAACATAAACAAAAGATTGATTCCATATTACAAGATATTGCTCTTCTGAAAGCAGACTATCAAGATAAAATTGAATATCATATTCAAGTAGAAAATATCAAATGGGAAAAAATCAAAAATCAAATCAATGTTTATTTGATTTCTTATCAAATCACAAATGATCATTGTTATGTCAAGAAATAAATTTTAAAAAAAATGTTTACTATAAGTTATACGAATGGTATAATATTTTTGGATATATTTGATAATTGATGTTTTCTTTCTTTTTGCAATCGCAATTGGAAAGGCGGTGTTGAATATGAGTAAACATGAACATTTCTTACATTTTATTATTGTACTTTTATTCTCCATTATTTTTATATTAACAAAAAACATTTGAGAATACTCAAATGTCTCTCCAAAGAACACATCAACTTGCATATCAAATATGTCCTTTTTGTATAAACAATTGTTTATACATATTATATTATATACGATATTTCAATGAATTTCAATTATTTTGAATTTGGACTAGTCAAACGAAAGAATATATGTTATACTGTATTTGTGCTTATTTTGGACTGTTAGCTCAGTTGGTAGAGCAACTGACTCTTAATCAGTGGGTCTAGGGTTCGAATCCCTAACAGTCCACCAGATTGATA
>CANQAF010000055.1 GCA_947588975.1 uncultured Bacilli bacterium | reverse complement strand
TATGCAGGTCTTTATGAATGTGTAAAATATATGACAGGGCATAGCCATACTGATAATGGAAAAGGAAAAGAATTTGGCCTTGAAGTAATGCAACATATGGTTGATAAATGTAATGAATGGAAGGCTGCCGAAGATATTGATTATAGCGTTTATGGAACTCCTATTGAATCTACAACTTATAAATTTGCGAAATGCTTAAGAGAACGTTTTGGGCGTATCAAAGGAATTACCGATAGAGATTATATTACCAACTCTTATCATGTTCCTGTATTTGAAGAAATTGACGCTTTTACAAAATTAAAATTAGAAAGCGAATTCCAAAGATTAAGTCCAGGTGGTGCAATTTCTTATATTGAAACTCCTAATTTATCTAACAATTTAGATGCAGTTATGGAAGTGATTCAATTTATCTATGATAACATTATGTATGCGGAATTAAATACTAAGTTGGATTATTGTCAAGAATGTGGATACACAGGTGAAATTTTAATTGATGATGATTTAGAGTGGTATTGTCCAAACTGTGGTAACAGAGATCATGATAAATTAAATGTAGCACGTCGTACTTGTGGATATATAGGAGCAAATTTCTGGAATAAAGGTAGAACACAAGAAATCAAAGAAAGAGTTGTACATATCGACAACAAAGATGCTGAGGCTGTATAATGCGTTACAATAAAGTAAGAAAAATGGATATTTCCAATGGACCAGGCGTTAGAGTTTCTATCTTTATGCAAGGTTGTACCTTTCATTGTAAAGGATGCTTTAATCCAGAAACACATGATTTTAATGGTGGAAAAGAATTTACGAAAGATACCATTGAACATGTATTAGAATTATGTGACAAAGAATATATTGTGGGGTTGTCAATTCTAGGTGGGGAACCATTACATCCTAAAAATAGAGAAGGAACATTAGAACTTGCAAAAGCATTTAAGGAACGTTTTCCCAAAAAAAATTTGTGGGTATGGTCTGGTTTCCTTTGGGATAGAGATTTAAAAGATTTAGAAATCATGAACTATATTGATGTTTTAGTAGATGGTCAATATCAAAGTGAATTATATAGTCCTCTATTAAGATGGAAAGGTTCTTCTAATCAGAGAGTCATTGATGTACAAGCATCACTGAAAAAGAAAAAAGTTGTATTATTTGAAGAAGAAGGAGTACTTGTATGAAAACAAGAGGGTTTGAAATTGCCAAAGGATGGGAAGATAAAGATATTCATCTTCCAAAAAGAAGTACAGCACATGCTGCTGGGTATGATGTGGAAGCTGCAGAAGATGTTGTGATTCCTCCATTTCAACTAGGAATGAAACCTACTTTAATTCCAACTGGGTTAAAAGCATATTGTGCACCAGATGAATGGTATATGCTTGCGAATCGCAGTTCAGGTCCTAAAAAAGGATTTGTTATGGCAAATAGTATTGGAATTGTAGATTCGGATTATTATGGAAATGAGTCAAATGATGGACATTTCTATTTCCAGTATATCAATATTTTAGACCATGATTTAGAAGTAAAAAAAGGAGATATTATTGGACAAGTCATTTTCCAAAAATATTTATTAGTAGATGACGATCATGCAGAAGGTATCAGAACTGGAGGATTTGGTTCCACTGATAAAAAAATGTGAGGTGATGATATGCCTGGCGTAGGCCTAGGTGTTATATTATTGAATGAAAATAGTCAGGTATTATTGTTACTGAGAAATGATGATGCAATCAAAGCAGATAGTGATATGAGATTAGAAGGGACAAGGGCGCTACCTGCAGGGAAAGTGAAATATGGAGAAACTTTGATTGAAGCTGCAAAACGCAAAGTAAAATAAGAAACAAATTTGGATGTAGACAGATTGTCTGTTATTTCGATCGCTGATGATATCAATGAGTATGCCCATTTTTTAACGATTGGCTTAATTGCTGAAATCTATTATGGTGAAATAAATTTGGGAAATACCGAAGAACATGTTGCATACGAATGGGTTTCATTAAATGAATTACCTGAAAATTTATGCGAACCATCCAAAAAAATTATAGATAATTATCTCAATAAAACAATTTACAAAGATAAATCTTATATTAAAAAATAACAAAACGACTGTACAAAGGTCGTTTTTTATGTTATGATGTATATAGATGAAGGAAACTTCATAAAATAAAAAGGATATACTTAACTTTTTCGTGGTTAGGTACACTCCATTAAATGGTTTTGCACACTAATACTTCATCAGATGAAACGTTAGTGTGCTTTTTCTATTTATATAGTAAAGTGAATACTAAAATAAATAGGAGGATAATTATAATAAATTGAGATTTCTCTCTTTTTGTCATAAAAACCACCTCCTTTATCAATAAATATAAAGGAGTGCACCTAACGCTAGTTCAGTATATCCATTTTAATTATATCAAACATATGTTTGCTATACAATAGAAGAATCCAATTAACTGGATTTTTTTGTACTTTGTAAAAAAGTTTCAATATGTTTTAATGTATTAGAATCAATAAAATGTTCTACTTTTTCCACTTGTTCTAATTGAAAATCTTCTTCACTAATCATTTTAAATAGAGATTCTAATAATTCATGTCGCCATAATAAATATTTTCCCATAGAACTTCCTTTTTCTGTTAAATCAATATTCCCATAACGTTCAAACGTAATTAGCTGTTCATTTTTTAATCTAGAACACATCTTACTAACAGAAGATGGTTTGACATTGAGTGAACTTGCTAATTGTTTTACTGTAATTGGAGATTCCACTTGAGAGATACGATAAATCATTTCTAAATAATCTTCCATAGAAGCAGTTATAGTAGTTTGATTTTTACTACGATATCCTTGTAAAGTATAAAATTCACTTTTTTCCATTGATAAGTGTCCCCCTTTTTCAAACCCATCATATAGTAATATAGAAGTTAGCTTATGGAAACTTCTATCAAAATTTATGAAATATAGAGGTGAAATATGATGAGTCAAACATTAGATACTTTAACCATTGGAGACATTGGATATATTGAATCCATTGAATCTGAGGGAAGTATCAGAAGACGTTTTTTGGATATGGGTATGACACCTGGATGTCGTGTTCAATGCGTGCTTTCTAGTCCAAATAAAAATCCAATGGCCTATTGGATTAGGGGAGCAATCATTGCGATTCGCAGGGAAGATGCAAAAGGAATTATGGTTAAGAAGGTGGAGGTATGACTTCCCAGGAAAAAATGGAGAAAGTAATTGCCCTAGCAGGAAATCCTAATGTCGGAAAAAGTACTGTATTCAATGAATTAACAGGTCTGCATCAACATACTGGTAATTGGCCAGGAAAAACAGTCAGCAATGCATCAGGGCTTTGTAGTTATCGCTATACCAACTACACCATATATGATTTACCAGGAACTTATTCTTTGATTGCTCACTCCCAGGAAGAAGAAGTTGCGAGAGACTTTTTATGCTTTGAACATTATAATGCTGCTATTGTTGTATGTGATGCTGTATGTTTAGAGAGAAATCTAAATTTAGTCTTACAAACATTAGAAATTACAGATAAAGTAGTCGTTTGTGTGAATTTATTAGATGAAGCAAAGAAAAAGAAAATTAAAATTAACCTAAAAAAATTATCACAAATATTAGGTGTTCCAGTGGTTGGAACCAGTGCGAGAAGTAAAAAGGGATTAGATAAATTAGTAGAAACAATGGATGATTTGGTATATCAAAAAATCAAAAATAATCCATTACATCCTACTTATGAACCATTTGTAGAACAGGCCATTGAAATGGTAGAACAAGAATTAAATAAAATCGAAATCCATGGTAATACAAGATGGTTAGCGATGCAACTTTTAGATCACGATGATGTACCAATGATGATGGATTGCCAATTAGAAACAATGGAAGATTTACAAAATAAAATTGAAGAAGCTAGAATTTTACTTTATCATCATGGCATCGTACAAGGACATGTCAAAGATATTTTTGTATCTACTTTAATGCAATTATCAGAAAATATTTGTCATGAAGTTGTTACCTATGAAAATGAAAATTATATGGAACGTGATTTAAAAATAGATCGTATTGTGACAAGCAAAAAAATAGGAATTCCACTCATGATTGCTTTATTGATGGTTGTCTTTTGGATTACGATTGTAGGTGCGAACTATCCATCTGAATTGTTGTCGAATTTTTTATTTGGATTTGAAAAATATTTCTTACAATTTTTAGAATTTTTACATGCACCAGTTTGGCTTTCTAATATGCTTGTTTTTGGAATGTATCGTGTGCTCGCATGGGTAGTTGCCGTAATGTTACCACCGATGGCAATATTCTTTCCACTATTTACATTGTTAGAAGATTTAGGTTATTTACCACGAATTGCTTTTAATATGGATCATGCCTTTAAAAAATGTTCTGCTTGCGGGAAACAAGCACTAACAATGACGATGGGATTTGGATGTAATGCAGTAGGTGTTACGGGATGTCGTATTATTGATTCTCCAAGAGAACGCTTAATTGCGATATTAACCAATAATTTTGTGCCATGCAATGGAAGATTTCCTGCACTCATTTCTGTGATTACAATGTTTTTTATTGGTTTTCAATCAAGTGTAGGGACAACTTTTTTAAGTGTTGTTTTACTTACTAGTATCATTTTAATTGGAATTGGAATGACATTATTTGTATCTAAAATGCTATCTAGAACGATATTAGGAGGAATACCATCTTCTTTTACATTAGAATTACCGCCATACCGAAAACCACAAGTTGGAAAAGTGATTATTCGTTCTATTTTTGACCGTACTTTATTTGTATTAGGAAGAGCAGTGTCGGTTGCTACTCCGGCAGGAATTTTCATTTGGTTACTTTCTAATATTCAAATTGAACAAATTTCTTTATTACAAATGTGTGCCAATTTCTTAAATCCTTTTGCACATGCAATTGGATTAGATGGGGTCATTTTAGTCGCGTTTATTTTAGGTTTTCCAGCCAATGAAATTGTCATTCCTCTTATTATGATGGGATATATGGCTTCTGGAACCATTACGGAATATTCTAGTTTGATGGAATTAAAAACATTATTAGTAGATCATGGATGGACTTGGTTAACCGCTCTTTGTTTTATGATTTTTTCTTTAATGCATTTTCCATGTTCAACCACTTGTTTAACGATAAAAAAAGAAACAGGAAGTTGGAAATGGGTAGGAGTATCTGTATTGATCCCAACTGTTATTGGAATTGTATTTTGTTTTATACTGACTACATTTGTACGTTATTTTGGAATCATTTGATTCCTTTTTTCTTGAAAATTAGGTAGTACTCTTATATAATAATGGCAGGAGGTTTTATTAGATGACAAATGAAAATTTAGAACGTGTAAGAAATAGATATAATAAATTAGTGGAGTTAAAAGAGCAAATTGAAAATGCAAAAAAAATGAATGAACAGTTATTAAAACGCAAAAGTGAATTAGAAGAGAATGAATTTGTGAAAGAATATTTAACGATTTTGAAACAACTTAATGAAGCGCATGAATATTTAGCATTGGAGCGTTATTTCATACCTAATACAGATCAAGAAATGTTACGAGATGCTGCAACAGAAGTATCTTTACAGTATTGTTATGATGATACAGAAAATCGCGAAGAAAAATTAGCAAATAGTACAAACCATATATATGTCTATATGGGTTCATTTAAATATGATAGCGAATCTGATATTGTACATGGTCCAGGAGTGATTCAAGTACCAGATGATAATCCTAATTTTAGTTGGAAAGACTATAAAGATATAGAATTAACAAATAGTGATGCCACTCAGCAAATATATAAACATAATGTTGAAAAATTTGAAGCAGAAAATACAATTTTATATGCACCAGAAGACATGGATCCTAGAGATTTCTATGATCAAGTAAGACTTATATTTTTTGAAACAGCAATTAAAGAAAGCCAAGAAGAAGCAGTACGAAAAGTGAAGACTATAGGCAAATAATTTATATAAGCTAGTTTCTAATGTGAATGTGAAATTTAATCTTATTACTATCCTGAACAGAAAAGAGAATACATATTATTAGAATGTGAGCACATAATGGTTCACATTTTTTATATGATGATTTAAATTTTGTCAAATTATAGGAGATGAAAATTCTTCTATAAAAAAATAACCCTCAATATAGTTTACTATAGGAGGGAACCT
>CANQAF010000054.1 GCA_947588975.1 uncultured Bacilli bacterium | reverse complement strand
AGTATCCTCTATTACATTTCTTATCATTGGTACTGTAATCAATGCGATTACCGCTAGTACAACGATTACTGCTAATAGTTCAATTAATGTAAATCCTTTTTTCTTCATTTATATCCCTCCTATTTTTTCTTTATTTGGCATTTTTATTCTTATATGTTATTAGTGTACTACTCTTTATTTCTTTTTTCAATACAATAAAAGAGGGGTTACCCCCCCCCCGTTTGCTAAAAGCATACTTTATATTTTATACTACTTACAAACTATTTTATGATTTTATTGACATATTGATTATAACAAATAAAGAGAATGAACTCAAGTTTTTTAAACAATTTTAAATAAAGAATTCAATGTTAGTTAGATTTTCTTTATACTATAACTACTTACGAGTACACTATGATATTCATTATTAACAATATTTTTATTAGTAGAAATTACTTTCTATTATATTTTTCTGCAAAAAATTTTGCCGAATTTTAAACGATCGAAATACATCATCAATATTATAATGATATACTTAGATCTTCTTCCATAATTGTTCTGGATATTTTCCTTCCTTAATATAGTCTTGAATTTTCATTTTTACCTTTTCCTTATCTTCCTGATATGTCATACCAAACCATTCATCATTCGTTGGTAATACTTGCATTTTAACTTCATTATCTTTAATCATATGTTTTACCACATTTGGTAAAAGAAATTCAGCTTTTTCAATATTTTCAGTTTGATTTAAAAAAGAAATAAATTCAGCTTGTAATTTTGCAAATATGTTTGGGGTAAATCCCCAACAATTTAAAGAACAATATCCATTCATATCTAAATCAATGATAGTATCATCTAATCGTTTACCTTCGATTCTATCTCCTAGCTTTTCTATTTGATAAATTTCATCAATGTCAATTAAATGTAAATTTGAATCCACTGTACAAATACCACGATTCACACCACCATTTTCACTTAATGTATTTTTAAGAAAATAGCCTCCCATACAAAAATCTTCTGTTTGCTGATTCAAAAATGCATTCATATGGTAAAAAATAGTTTTTCCATAATAGTCATCTGCATTGATTACGATAAATGGGCCTTTAATCTCCTCTTGACAACATAATATAGCATGTCCTGTCCCCCATGGCTTTTTTCTTTCTGGAAATGAAAATTCACTTGGCAAATCTGTTACCTCTTGTAATACATATACTATTTCTAAATCCATTGGCAAATTAGAAAAATGTTCTTTCATCAATTCTTTTAGTTCACTTCGAATAATCAATATAACTTTTCGAATTCCTGCTTGATACGCATCATAAATAGAATAGTCCATAATCCATTCTCCGTTTGGCCCTACACCATCCATCTGTTTAATACCACCTTTATAACGGCTTCCTAATCCAGCCGCCATAATTACTAATGTATTTTCTTGCATATTTTTTCTCCTATCTTTATTAAAACTATCATATCATTTTTTCTGATATTTCACAAATAAAAAAAAGAGAATTATTAATCAGTAATGTATAATTCTCCTTCTCCTTTCGCAAGCATGACAAATATCCAGATTTGTATATAAATTAACATCACAAGCCAAAGAATCCAACCAATCACTGGTACAATAAAGCACAAAATCCAAGCATATGGATATGCATAAATTTCTTTTCCTGGAACATTTAATTTACTTGCAACTTTGCAAAAAATTTGAATGTAGAATATAAATAACATAATGAATACGGGGAAAAATAAACATAAAGCACCTATACACCAGTAACGATAATTCGAATACCATGCATTTTTTTGATAAATTTTTAATAGATACGCTAATACAAATATATATAATCCTCCGCTCATACATATTAATAATACATTTACAAACCAATTTTGTTTTTTCAATAAATCCATTATAAGCCTCCTATTTTTGTTGTTCTTTCCATTCATATAATTGATTAAGTGCTTCTAGAGGTGTCATTTCAAGCACATTCAAATTTTTTAACTCTTCTTCTATTTTGGATGAAACAGGTGCAATTAATTCATCAAGCGGTAATGCTTCTTGAATTTTTGTATCTCTTTTTTGTTCTTGTTTTTCATATACATTTAAAATTTGATTTGCTCTTTGAATTAATGAAGATGGTAATCCTGCTAAGGAAGCGACATGAATTCCATAACTTTTATCTACGCTACCATCTTTTACCTTATGTAAAAAAGTAATCGAACCATTTTCTTCATATGCACTAACATGTACATTTTTTAAATGATGTAATGTTTGATTTAAATCTGTTAATTCATGATAATGTGTAGAAAAAAACGTTTTACATTCTAGTTTATTATGAATATATTCAATAATTGATTGAGCAAGTGCCATTCCATCAAAGGTTGCCGTTCCTCTTCCTAGTTCATCAAATAGTATTAAACTATTTTTTGTAGCATTTTGAATTGCGTAATTTGCTTCATTCATTTCTACCATAAAAGTAGATTCACCACTTACTAAATCATCACTTGCGCCAATTCTTGTATAAATCGCATCAAAAATAGGTAATGCTGCTGTTTTGGCAGGAACAAAACATCCAATTTGTGCCATGATTACAGTAATTGCCATTTGACGCATATATGTAGATTTTCCAGCCATATTAGGCCCAGTAATTAATAACACATTGGTATTTGAATCTAATATAATATCATTTGATACAAATTCTGTTTCTAATACTTTCTCAACAACAGGATGTCTACCTTCAATAATATGAATATTATGATCTTGATTTAATATTGGTCTTACATAATTGTTTTCTTCTGTTACTGTTGCAAAAGCTTGTAAAACATCAATTTCAGCAATAATTTTTGCAATATTTTGTAACTTTGGAATATAGGTTTTCACCTGTTCACGAATCTCTGTAAATAATTCATATTCTAAATCAATAATTTTTTCTTCTGCATTTAATATTAATGCTTCTTTTTCTTTTAAAATTGGACTAATATAACGTTCACAATTACTTAATGTCTGTCTGCGTTCATAGCCATACTCTTCTTTAATTAAATCCGTATTCCCTTTAGAAATTTCAATATAATAACCAAATACACGATTATATCCTACTTTTAAATTTTTAATTCCAGTACGTTCTTTTTCCTCTGCCTCAAAGTGAGCAACAAAGTCTTTTCCACCTTTGCGAAGATTCTTTAGTTCATCTAATTCAGATGAATAGCCTTCTTTGATTAAATACCCTTCTTTAATGGATAATGGTGGATTTTCATATATACTTTTTTCTAATAATGTATATAAATCGTTTAAAGGTTCAAACGTTTTATAAAAATTCAATTTAGAAAGAATATTTTTAATATCTGGTAAAACTTTTAATGAACTTTTTAATTGCAATAAGTCTCTTGCATTCGCATTCCCAAAAGCAATACGACCACTTAAACGTTCTAAATCATATACTTCAAATAATAATTTTTCTAAATCATCTTTTAAAATAAATTCTTTTAGTAAAATTTCAACCATATCGTATCTACGATTGATCTCTTTTTCATCCACAAGAGGGCTTTCAATCATTTGTTTTAACATACGAGACCCCATTGCAGTCTTCGTTCGATCTAATAACCAAATTAAAGAGAAATTACGTTGCTTTAACCTTAAAGTTTCTGTTAATTCTAAATTACGTTTTGTATGAATATCCATATGCAGATAGTTTTTATTTTCAATCACTACTGCTTTCATAACATGAGTCAAACTGCGCTTTTGTGTATTAGTAATATAGGTTAATAAATGTTTAATTGTTTCGATGTAACGAACATCTTCAATATGTTGATATACCGCTTCATATTCTGTTAATGTTGTAACTTCATCGGTAACTGTTACTCCAATTTTAAATTGATTTTTAAAAAGGGAGATAATACTTTTATCTAATTTACTTTCAACAATTACTTCGCCAATACCAATACTTACCACTTGGCTAACTAATGTAGAGATATTATGCTCTACCATAGTTACAAATAATTCTCCAGTTGTAATATCAGTATAAGCAATTACATAAGCATGATGGAAATCTAAAATACTTCCTATATAGTTATTTTCATATTCTTTTAAAAATTCATTCTCCATCATAGTACCTTTACTAATAATTTGAATGATATCTCGTTTCACAATTCCTTTTACTTTTTTAGGATCTTCTAACTGCTCTACAATTCCTACTTTATACCCCTTTTCAACTAGCTTTTCAATATAGACATTGGCAGCATGATGGGGAATTCCACACATTGGTATTTTTTCATCTAATCCAGCATTTTTACTCGTAAGAGCTAATTCTAATTCTCTTGATATTTGAATGGCATCCTCAAAAAACATCTCATAAAAATCTCCTAAACGAAAAAATATTACTACATCTTCGTTTTGAGCTTTGATCTCTAAATACTGTTTCATCGCAGGACTTACTTTGCTCATATCTACATCCTTACGTTCCATACGATCACCTTCATATCCATTTTATCAAAAAAAAAGAAAGAAGTCTATTTTACTTTTATCTTTCTCTTACTTTCTAAATAACTTAAACGGGCATCATAATCAATAGTCTTTTTTGCGAATTGCTCTAATTCAGCAAAATTTTCAAGTAATGGATTTTCACATAAATGCTTACATTCCGCAATTTGTAACTGTTCATTCAATTGGCATATTAATAGTTCAATTGATGTCCCAGAAGCAATTTGTTGATCATATTCATCCATCCATAATACTGCTTGAGTACTTCTGTCAAATGTTTGATTCATATGATTACTCCTTTATAAAATTCTATTCTATCACAAAAATATAATATTGTCTATATAAATTGTTTGAGAAAACAGGAACATTATAACATCACAAAAAATATCCTTGAAATATCCAGTAATTGTATTGATAAATATCAAAATCAATATTGAATTTATAAATACTCCTTATATACATCTTATGTTATTAGAATTCCACTAGACTTTTTTATGAATATCAGAAAAACCATATTATTTTTTAAATCCTTATATATTCTTTTATTTATAGGCAAATGGCTTCACGTATAATTATTAGTCACATAAAATAATATGAGTCAATATAAAGCCACCCAACTTAGGAAGTGAGGGAAAGTATGAGTAAAAGTATCCTAACAAAAAGAGAAAAAGAAGTCTTTGAATTATTAATTGTCAACCAAACAACTGCAGAGATTGCTAAAAAGTTAGGAATTAGCGAAAAAACAGTTCGAAATCATATATCAAATGCTATGCAAAAGTTAGGAGTTAAAGGTAGAGCGAGTGCAGTAGTAGAACTTTTAAAACTTGGAGAATTAACATTTTAAAAAACCGCATGAAAATGCGATTTTTTTCATACCATTATATAGAGGTGAATTCATGTTAAAACGTGTTTTTCAAAAAAAGATAATTTTATCTTCAGCAGTATTATTTGCTTTATTACTTTTATACCTGATACCAAAAGAACAACTACAAAATTTAGATGAAGTACCAAGTACCATTGATTATGTAGATTATATGATTGAAAAATCAACTATTTATTTATTAGATTCTAATGAAATGGTAGCACGTACTAAAGTAGTTGTAGATGCGCAAGCAGATATTGAGACGAAAGCCAGAAATTTGTTAAATATTTTAATTCAAGATGGAAAAGGAGATAGTCAAGTTCCAAATGGATTTCGCGCAATTATCCCTAGTGATACAGAAATCTTAAGTATTCATTATGAAAATAATTTATTAAAAGTAGACTTTTCAAAAGAATTATTAAATATGAAAAAAGAGTATGAAGAAAAAGTAATAGAGGCAATTGTATATACATTGACTAGTATTGATGAAGTAAAACAAATTATCATTTATGTAGAAGGTGATATTCTTACAAAACTACCACATTCTGGTAAAAATTTACCAAGTACATTAGATCGAAGCTATGGTATCAATAAAGAATATGATTTACAAACATATCATGATATAAATCAAGTAACTGTTTACTATGTAAGTAAATACAATGATACTACTTATTATGTACCGGTTACAAAATACGTAAATGATGATCGGGAAAAAATTAAAATTATTGTAGATGAATTATCAAGTTCTAATTTATATACTACCAATTTAATGAGCTATTTAAATAGTAACACTGAATTGTTAGCAACAGAGCAAGAAATGGATTCTTTATTTTTAACATTCAATTCATATATTTTTAACGATATGACAGAACAAAACATATTAGAAGAAGTAATATATACTATCTGTTTATCTGTTGGAGATAACTATGATGTAAAGGAAGTAGTATTCCAAGTAGATGACCAAGAAATTTATAAAAGTGTAATTAAAACTATTGAATAAAATAAATTTTTATTATATAATGAATGTGTTCTTTATAAGACACATCTGTCCTGGTAGCTCAGCTGGATAGAGCAATGCCCTTCTAAGGCATCGGTCGGGGGTTCGAATCTCTCCCAGGACACCAGATTGAT
>CANQAF010000053.1 GCA_947588975.1 uncultured Bacilli bacterium | reverse complement strand
AGGTTCCCTCCTATAGTAAACTATATTGAGGGTTATTTTTTTATAGAAGAATTTTCATCTCCTATAATTTGACAAAAAAAGGAATCAAATGATTCCAAAATAACGTACAAATGTAGTCAGCATAAAACAAAATACAATTCCAATAACAGTTGGAATCAATACAGATACTCCTACCCATTTCCAACTACCTGTTTCTTTTTTAATTGTTAAACAAGTGGTTGAACATGGAAAATGCATTAAAGAAAAAATCATAAAACAAAGAGCAGTTAACCAAGTCCATCCATGATCTACTAATAATGTTTTTAATTCCATTAAACTAGAATATTCCGTAATTGTTCCAGAAGCCATATATCCCATCATAATAAGAGGAATGACAATTTCATTGGCTGGAAAACCTAAAATAAACGCAACTAAAATGACCCCATCTAATCCAATTGCATGTGCAAAAGGATTTAAGAAATTCGAACACATTTGTAATAAAGAAGTTTGTTCAATTTGAATATTAGAAAGTAACCAAATGAAAATTCCTGCCGGAGTAGCAACCGACACTGCTCTTCCTAATACAAATAAAGTACGGTCAAAAATAGAACGAATAATCACTTTTCCAACTTGCGGTTTTCGGTATGGCGGTAATTCTAATGTAAAAGAAGATGGTATTCCTCTTAATATCGTTCTAGATAGCATTTTAGATACAAATAATGTCATACCAATTCCAATTAAAATTATACTAGTTAGTAATACAACACTTAAAAAAGTTGTTCCTACGCTCGATTGAAAACCAATAAAAAACATGGTAATCACAGAAATAAGTGCTGGAAATCTTCCATTACATGGCACAAAATTATTGGTTAATATCGCAATTAATCGTTCTCTTGGAGAATCAATAATACGACATCCCGTAACACCTACCGCATTACATCCAAATCCCATCGTCATTGTTAATGCTTGTTTCCCGCAAGCAGAACATTTTTTAAAGGCATGATCCATATTAAAAGCAATTCGTGGTAAATAACCTAAATCTTCTAACAATGTAAATAGTGGAAAGAATATTGCCATCGGTGGTAACATTACGGCAACTACCCATGCGAGCACACGATACATTCCAAAAACAAGCATATTAGAAAGCCAAACTGGTGCATGTAAAAATTCTAAAAATTGTAAGAAATATTTTTCAAATCCAAATAAAAAATTCGACAACAATTCAGATGGATAGTTCGCACCTACAATCGTAATCCAAAAGACAACCATCAATAAAGCAATCATGAGTGGAATTCCTATTTTTTTGCTTGTCACAATACGATCTATTTTTAAATCACGTTCCATATAATTTTCATTTTCATAGGTAACAACTTCATGACAAATATTTTCTGATAATTGCATTAAAGTAGATACAAAAATATCTTTGACATGTCCTTGTACGATGCCATGATGATAAAGTAAAATTCTAGCTTCTTCAATTTTATTTTGTAAATCTTCCATTGTTTCTAATTGGCAATCCATCATCATTGGTACATCATCGTGATCTAAAAGTTGCATCGCTAACCATCTTGTATTACCATGGATTTCGATTTTATTTAATTCTTGTTCTACCATTTCAATGGCCTGTTCTACAAATGGTTCATAAGTAGGATGTAATGGATTATTTTTGATTTTTTGATATACCAAATCATCCATTGTTTCTACTAATTTATCTAATCCCTTTTTACTTCTCGCACTGGTTCCAACCACTGGAACACCTAATATTTGTGATAATTTTTTTAGGTTAATTTTAATTTTCTTTTTCTTTGCTTCATCTAATAAATTCACACAAACGACTACTTTATCTGTAATTTCTAATGTTTGTAAGACTAAATTTAGATTTCTCTCTAAACATACAGCATCACATACAACAATAGCAGCATTATAATGTTCAAAGCATAAAAAGTCTCTCGCAACTTCTTCTTCCTGGGAGTGAGCAATCAAAGAATAAGTTCCTGGTAAATCATATATGGTGTAGTTGGTATAGCGATAACTACAAAGCCCTGATGCATTGCTGACTGTTTTTCCTGGCCAATTACCAGTATGTTGATGCAGACCTGTTAATTCATTGAATACAGTACTTTTTCCGACATTAGGATTTCCTGCTAGGGCAATTACTTTCTCCATTTTTTCCTGGGAAGTCATACCTCCACCTTCTTAACCATAATTCCTTTTGCATCTTCCCTGCGAATCGCAATGATTGCTCCCCTAATCCAATAGGCCATTGGATTTTTATTTGGACTAGAAAGCACGCATTGAACACGACATCCAGGTGTCATACCCATATCCAAAAAACGTCTTCTGATACTTCCCTCAGATTCAATGGATTCAATATATCCAATGTCTCCAATGGTTAAAGTATCTAATGTTTGACTCATCATATTTCACCTCTATATTTCATAAATTTTGATAGAAGTTTCCATAAGCTAACTTCTATATTACTATATGATGGGTTTGAAAAAGGGGGACACTTATCAATGGAAAAAAGTGAATTTTATACTTTACAAGGATATCGTAGTAAAAATCAAACTACTATAACTGCTTCTATGGAAGATTATTTAGAAATGATTTATCGTATCTCTCAAGTGGAATCTCCAATTACAGTAAAACAATTAGCAAGTTCACTCAATGTCAAACCATCTTCTGTTAGTAAGATGTGTTCTAGATTAAAAAATGAACAGCTAATTACGTTTGAACGTTATGGGAATATTGATTTAACAGAAAAAGGAAGTTCTATGGGAAAATATTTATTATGGCGACATGAATTATTAGAATCTCTATTTAAAATGATTAGTGAAGAAGATTTTCAATTAGAACAAGTGGAAAAAGTAGAACATTTTATTGATTCTAATACATTAAAACATATTGAAACTTTTTTACAAAGTAAAAAAAAATCCAGTTAATTGGATTTAAAAAAGGTTTCTAAGTATTATTATCACTATATAAATAGAAAAAGCACACTAACGTTTCATCTGATGAAGTATTAGTGTGCAACCCAATTTAATGGAATGTACCTAACCACGAAAAAGTTAAGTATATCCTTTTTATTTTATGAAGTTTCCTTCATCTATATACATTATAACATTAAAAACGACCTTTGTACAGTCGTTTTATAGTTTTAAAATAATACATATATAATTATTGAACAGTAATATATTTTGCAATGAATGATGGAATGGTTATATTATTACCAAATATAGCTTCATATGTTACTACTCCATTCATAGTACCCCACATTTGTAAAACATCATCCTCGATTATGTTTGTATCTCCAATATAATATACATAAATAGTGTTCTTACATGAATATCCGTCTATGTAATGGTATTTTTCACAATCAACACCTACTCTATATTGTGATGAATTTACTTTTTGTTGTACCACGCCAAACCAATACGCTTTTTGATTTTTATAATTATCCGGTGTTCTTAACAAGTCTTTATAATCATAATTGCCACAAGAATTTTTATAAACATTTTCATCAATGGCATTTAAACGATTCTCCCATTCAACTTTATAGTCATTATAAAAATCATCATCCATATCGTTTATTTGTTTTTTCAAACTTTCATAATCATTTTCATTTAAATTTATTTCAACATTAGAAATAGTTGCATTTATATTATCAACAATTGCTTTTTTTTGGTTAATAATTTCGTCATATTTTTGTTGTACTAAATTTAGTTGAGCTTCAGCTTCAGGATATTTATTGAATACCATTACCTCATTTAAATATTCTTCACATTCATTTCCCTTACAATTCTCCATATCTGCTATATGTTGATTGATTCCATCATTAAATTTATTAAGTATTTCACTATGAATATCTTCTACCCTTTTTTCTAACTTTGTTATTTCATTCTGCCAATAAGATTTTACTTCTTTTTCATCCAACTGTTGTATATCTTTTATGTCATATTTATTTAATATACTGATAATTTTTTTCTTTAATTCTTCATAATTATCCTTATAATATGAACTGATTCTTATTAAATAAATCCCCTCAGTAAATATTTCATCTTGTTCCCCATCAAAACTATCTTTCCAATATGTTTCTTCCAATAAAGTACCATCTATTATATTATGTAAGCTACTATATCTGTTTTTTAAATATTCCTCTTTTGCTTTAGCTTCTACATTTGAACTATATTTTGATATTGAAATAACAATTTCGTCAGTTCCATCTATTTTCGCATAAATAGATGATGAATCTATGTATGAATATTTATAATTAGTATCTTTTCCATCGTCATTCACTGATGTATTCTCTAGCAATATCCTTGATATTTGTTTTGCTATTTTATGGCAATCAGTAGTATTAACTAACGTTATAAAAAAAATCAAAAAACTTAAAATACCTACTAAAACACAACTACCAAATATTATTTTATATCCTTTCTTTTTTTCTTTCACTTTTAACGCTCCTCTCATACCAATAATTATGCACTTTAACGTAATAACATAAGTTGTACTAAATACAGTATATCATATCTCACCGAATAAGTGAAATATTTTTTTACCTATAAATGAGAAAATTATATACAGAGGAGTTGGTGTAATCAATGAATAAAAAAGATGAAAATTACATTTATTATTTGGTTGCACATAATTTAAAAATACAACGCAAATTAAAACATTTAACCCAAAGTCAATTCGCTCAATTATGCAATTATAGTGATGGTTTTATAATGAACATTGAGAGTAAAAAGTATCATCAAACTTTTAGTTTAGGAACAATTTGGAAATTTGCGGAAGTTCTAAATATTGATGTAAGGGAACTATTTAAACCCATAGATGATAACATCAAACAATAAATCACATAATTTTTCCACTACAACATTACTTATGTGATTATTTTGATAATTTAATATCAATCAAAAAAGCGACCTTTGTATAGTCGTTTTTGTTATTTTTTATCAGTAGAACCAAACCCTCCAGTTCTGATACCTTCTGCATGATCGTCATCTACTAATAAATATTTTTGGAAAATGACTTGTCCAATAATATCTCCTTTTTTTACTTCTAAATCATGGTCTAAAATATTGATATACTGGAAATAGAAATGTCCATCATTTGACTCATTTCCATAATAATCCGAATCTACAATTCCAATACTATTTGCCATAACAAATCCTTTTTTAGGACCTGAACTGCGATTCGCAAGCATATACCATTCATCTGGTGCACAATATGCTTTTAACCCAGTTGGAATTAAAGTAGGTTTCATTCCTAGTTGAAATGGAGGAATCACAACATCTTCTGCAGCTTCCACATCATACCCAGCAGCATGTGCTGTACTTCTTTTTGGAAGATGAATATCTTTATCTTCCCATCCTTTGGCAATTTCAAACCCTCTTGTTTTCATACAAGTACTCCTTCTTCTTCAAATAATACAACTTTTTTCTTTTTCAGTGATGCTTGTACATCAATGACTCTCTGATTAGAAGAACCTTTCCATCTTAATAGAGGACTATATAATTCACTTTGATATTGACCATCTACTAAAACATCAATATAGTTCATGATTTCTAAATCTTTTAAATCTCTATCCCAAAGGAAACCAGACCATACCCACAAATTTTTTTTGGGAAAACGTTCCTTAAATGCTTTTGCAAGTTCTAATGTTCCTTCTCTATTTTTAGGATGTAATGGTTCCCCACCTAGAATTGACAACCCCACAATATATTCTTTGTCACATAATTCTAATACATGTTCAATGGTATCTTTCGTAAATTCTTTTCCACCATTAAAATCATGTGTTTCTGGATTAAAGCATCCTTTACAATGAAAGGTACAACCTTGCATAAAGATAGAAACTCTAACGCCTGGTCCATTGGAAATATCCATTTTTCTTACTTTATTGTAACGCATTATACAGCCTCAGCATCTTTGTTGTCGATATGTACAACTCTTTCTTTGATTTCTTGCGTTCTACCTTTATTCCAGAAATTTGCCCCTATATATCCACAAGTACGACGTGCTACATTTAACTTATCATGATCTCTGTTACCACAGTTTGGACAATACCACTCTAAATCATCGTCAATTAAGATTTCACCTGTGTATCCACATTCTTGACAATAATCTAATTTCGTATTTAATTCCGCATACATAATATTATCATAGATAAATTGAATTACTTCCATAACTGCATCTAAATTGTTAGATAAATTAGGAGTTTCAATATAAGAAATCGCACCACCTGGACTTAATCTTTGGAATTCACTTTCTAGTTTTAATTTTGTGAAAGCATCAATTTCTTCAAATACAGGAACATGATAAGAGTTTGTAATATAATCCCTATCAGTAATTCCTTTGATACGTCCAAAACGTTCTCTTAGGCATTTCGCAAATTTATAAGTAGTAGATTCAATAGGAGTTCCATAAACACTATAATCAATATCTTCGGCAGCCTTCCATTCATTACATTTATCAACCATATGTTGCATTACTTCAAGACCAAATTCTTTTCCTTTTCCATTATCAGTATGGCTATGCCCTGTCATATATTTTACACATTCATAAAGACCTGCATA
>CANQAF010000052.1 GCA_947588975.1 uncultured Bacilli bacterium | reverse complement strand
CCACTAACAGCTTCTATGATGTGCGCAGCTTTTACAATGGCTTCTATGTGGCTAGGTTTATTTAATACAATACAAGAAATTGTAAAAGAAAGAGATATGTTAAAAAAGGAATATATGAGTGGACTTAATTTTGCTTCTTACATTATCTCTAAAATGATTATATTTTCTATTTTGTGTCTGTATCAAGCTATTTCATGTGTAACAATTGTTTATTTTTATTTGGATCCAAGACCTGAAGATGTACTTATATTAGGTACTTTGCCTGATTTAATTATTAATTTTTTCTTAGTTGCTTTTTCAACTAGTATTATTGGCTTATTTATTTCTTCCATTGTAAAAGATACTAAAACTACGCTGATTTTATCGCCACTGTATATGATGATTCAAATGTTATTTTCAGGAATGTTTATTCCATTTATAGATTTTACTAAAAAAATCTCTTATTTTGTAATTGGTCGATGGGGATATGAGAGTTTTGGAACAATCAGCAATTTACTAAAATATGGAGTGTTAGAAGCAGAGGAAGGATTTTTTTCGTTCCATGCAAGTCGAGTGACAAATATTTGGTCTATTTTCTTATTTATTTCTATTCTGTTTTTGATTTTGTGTATTTTATTAATTCGTAAAGGTGTATTAAATAAAAAAGGAAATATTCTTTTCCTAGATACTAATACGTTTAAAATTTCAAAGTCTCGAATACACCATAGAAAAATTTTACTAAAATATAAACCTCTTGCTTAAGAGGTTTATTTATTTGTTAAACGATATAAATTAAATGATGGATGATTAAATAAACGGAAGTTAACTGTGGACACTCCAATTCCACTAGAGATATATAAATCGGTATTGCCCATCTTGTAATGAGGTTTATAGTATTTTTTAGAACCTGGTGGTAAGATGACTGCTCCTATAACAGGTAGTGTTACTTGTCCATTATGAGAATGTCCTGCAAGGATTAAATCAAAGTTATCTGTATTGATATCATCAATATAATCTGGTTCATGGATGACTAGAATTTTATATTTTGGTTTTAATGCCTCATCTGTAATTGCTTCTAAATATTGCTCAGTAGAAGCAATTTTTTCTTCTATTTTTTGCTTACCATGTAAATTGGTACTAATTCCAGATAGTAAAATATAGTCATTACTTCCTTTATAGATGGTATCATAAGTATCATCTAGATCAATAAATCCACTATTTTCTAAGATAAAATCCCATTGTTCAAATTTATAATCATGATTTCCTTTGATAGCATATTTACCAATGGTTGCTTTCATTTCTTTTAAAATAGAACTGATTTGATCTGCCATTTCACCTGTCAGATCAGTATCTTGATCAATCAAATCTCCTGATAAAATAATTAAATCAGGTTTCGTCAAATTGACTTTTTTAACGAGTTCTTCTAATTCTTTTTCAAATGTGATTCTTCCATAATGAATATCGGAAATATGTACAATCTTAAGTCCATGCATACTATCTGGAAGATTCGAATTGGTAATTTTGTATTCCTTAATATATAAACCGGATGTTCCAATATAACGACTATATAGAAGAATTGAAGTTACAATCAGTATAATACTGAATAAAATAAAAATAACTTTTTTCAAAGGATGATGATTTTTTTCTATTTCTTCTATTTCTTCTGTTTTGCCATGTTTCATAGTCTCACCATTCACATTATAACAAAAAAAAAGACAAATGTCTTTAGGAAAAGAATAATAACATAAATTGTAAGGCAATTAAGATTCCATTATGCATAAAATGAATTCCCATAGATACAAAGATATTGTCTGTTTTAGAAAGAATATATGCAAATGCAATACCAGGTGCACAATATGGGATTAAGTAAAGGAGTTCTGTTAAAGATTCCATGCTTCCACTAATGACGTGTAAACCTCCAAATATAATTCCTGATGCTAAAATAAATAGTAAATTATTGGGAATGATATTGCGAATTCCTTGACGAAATACGAGTTCCTCTACAACTGGTGCGAAAATAACAGCTGAGAAGAAAATATAAATTGGGCTAACATCAAATAACTCTTGTATTGTTTGTTCATTACTTGCAACTCCATTATTAGTAAAATTCATAATGAGTAAGTTGCTGAGCATCATAACCATAATAGCAATTAACCAATATTTTAAGTAAGTAGAATAATAGTTCATATGATTTTGTTTCATATCTTGCCAGTCTTTTTCTATTTTTTTGTGGAATATCAATACAATGATTGCCATAAGTACAGTTTCAAAGGCAACCATATAAATAACTTTTGCGACTAAAGGAAGTGTAGCTGTATCAATACCCATCAGCTCGAATGGAACTCCTTCTAACATTGGTAATATAAAATAAGTAAGAATGGCTAATACACCTAAGAAAGCATTCTTGACATTATATTTTTTCATAACCATTTCATCTCCATTATTAGTATATCACACTGTTTTTAAAAATTTTAATATTTTTGGTATTATTTTAGAGAATAGTATGATATAATATTAACAGTTGAATGCAAGAAGAGTGGGAAATCCCACTCTTTCATGTAGATGGAGGTTGTTATGGAATTAGAAAAAACGGTAAGAGAATTGATTGAACCTGTCATTGTAGAAAACAATTATATTCTGGATTGTGTTCAATATGTAAAAGAAGGCAACTTATATTTTTTAAGAATTATCATTGATAAAAATGGAATCGTTGATGTGGATGACTGTGTAACTGTGACCCAACTAATCAATCCATTATTAGATGAAAAAGATTTAATTGAAGAGAACTACATACTGGATGTATGTTCAAAAGAGAAAGGTTGTGAATAAAGTGGATTCAAAAGAATTTAAAAATGCTGTAGAAACATTATGCAAAGAAAAAGGTATATCAGAAGATGTCATATATGAAGCAATGGAACTTGCTTTAACGTCTGCATATAAGAAAAATTATAATTCTCTATCCAATGTAAGAGTTGAAATTAATCGTGAAACTGGAGATATTAAAGTATTTTCTTATAAGACAGTCGTTGACCGTGCGGAAGAAGAAAAATATAAAAAATTCTCAGATATCGATTTTTCTGACATTAATGAAGAAGATGAAGAAGATGATGGAGGAGAAATTTTACCTTTTGTCTATGATGAACGCATTCATCTTACTTTAGAAGAAGCTAGAAAAATTGTTCCAAATATTCAAATTGGCGAAACCATTGAAGAAGAAGTGACACCAAAAGATTTTGGACGTGTCGCAGCTGCAACCGCAAAACAAGTGGTAGTTCAAAAGATTCGTGAGGCAGAAAAAAGTGTCATTATTGATGAATTTAATGATAAAGAAGATGAAATGGTTGTTGGAATTGTCACTATGGAAGATGTTCGTAACTATTATGTAGATTTAGGTAGAACACAAGGAATTTTACCAAAGACGGAAATCATTCCTGGTGAAACGATTCAAATGGGTTCTTCTTTAAAAGTATATATTACAAAAGTAGATTCAAATTCCAGAGGACCAGTTATCTTACTTTCTCGTGTTCACTATGGATTTGTAAAACGTTTGTTTGAACTTGAAATTCCAGAAATCAATGAAGGTATTATCCTTGTATATAGTGTCGCTAGAGATGCTGGAAATCGTACCAAAGTAGCTGTTTATTCAGAAAATCCAAATGTAGATCCAGTTGGTGCTTGTATTGGTGAAAGAGGTTCCCGTATTAACCATATTATTGAAGAATTACATGGTGAAAAAATTGATGTAATTCCATATGATGCCGATCCTGCAAAATTTATTATGAATGCCTTAAGTCCAGCCAAAGATTTACAAGTATTTATCACAGATGAAAAGAAAAAAGAAGCTCTGGCAGTCGTAAATGAAGATAATTTATCATTAGCGATCGGTAAAAAAGGTTTCAATGTTCGTTTAGCGTCTCGTTTAACTCATTATAAAATTGATGTGAAAACTTATGAACAAGCAAAAGAAATGGGTATCAATATTGTTGGGTAGGTGACTTATGAAAGTAAAAAAAATTCCAATGCGTACCTGTGTGGTTACGAAAGAAAAGTTACCAAAGCAAGAATTGATTCGTGTGGTAAGAACTCCTGAAGGGAATGTCATCGTTGATCAGACTGGAAAAGCCAATGGTAGAGGAGCTTACCTCAAAAAAGATATCGCAACTTTTGACAAAGCAAAACAAAGTAAAGTGTTAAATCGTCATTTAGAAACAGAAGTACCTGATTCTATTTATGAAGAGTTAAAAACACTAGTATAGGAGGTTTTTATGGCAGGAAAACGTACAGATTATATCACTTGGGACGAATATTTTATGGGCCTTGCTTTATTATCTGCAAAAAGGAGTAAAGACCCTAGTACACAAGTAGGCGCTTGTATTGTAGATCATAATAACAAAGTGTTATCCATTGGTTATAATGGAACTCCAATTGGTTTTTCTGATGAATTGATGCCTTGGCAAAGAGAAGGCTCATTCTTGGAAACAAAATATGCATATGTATGTCATGCGGAGATGAATGCTATATTAAATTTCCATGGAGATTTGAGAAACACGAAACTTTATGTGGCACTTTTTCCATGTAATGAATGTGCTAAAGCAATTATTCAAGCAGGAATTAAAGAAGTAATTTATTTAAGCGATAAGTATAAAGATACGGATGCTACGATTGCATCTAAAAAAATGTTTGATACTTGTGGTGTTTCCTACCGCCAATATATTATGGGAAATAAAAAAATTGAATTAGATTTGTAGAAAGAGGTGAATCACTATGATGTCTGTAAGAGAATATGCAGAGGATGTAAATAGAAAAGTAGAAGAAATCTTAAAAAAATGTGAAGAATTAGGTATTTCTGTTTCTAATGAAGATGATTTATTAAGCGAAGATGATATCATTGAACTCGATAATACAATCGGTGATACATCTGAAGAAGAATTAGAAGATTTAGCTGAGGATTTAGCAGAAGAAATTGCAGGTTCTGAAAAGATTGATATGGATCATACCGTAGTGAAGCAAAAACTCAATAAAAAAAGCACACAACAAAATAATCATAAAAAAGAGCTTGCAAACAAGAAAAAAGAAATGTACAAACATAAAGAAAAATTGATGTCGAATGCTCCAGAACAAAATGAAAGTGTTGTTTTATATAAAGAAGGTATGACGGTTGCGGAATTAGCAGATCGTCTTCATGTTGCAGTACCAGAACTCGTTAAAAAATTATTTATGTTAGGTATTATGGCAACAGCTAATAACAGTATTAGTTTTGAAAATGCAGAAGTATTAGTACTGGATTATGAGAAAGAATTAAAAAGAGAAGAAACGGCTGATGTAACTAATTTTGAAGCATATGAAGTAATTGACCGTGAAGAAGATTTACAAAGTAGACCTCCTGTTGTAACAATTATGGGTCATGTAGATCACGGAAAAACTACTTTGCTAGATACCATTCGTAAAGCCAATGTTGCAGAAGGGGAAGCCGGAGGAATTACCCAAGCAATCAGTGCTTACCAAATTCAAGTGAACGGGCAACCTATTACATTTATTGATACGCCAGGGCATGCAGCATTTACGGAAATGCGTGCGCGTGGAGCAAGTATTACCGATATTGTCATTATTATTGTAGCGGCTGATGATGGTGTGATGCCACAAACGAAAGAAGCAATTGATCATGCGAAGGCAGCAGGGGTACCAATTATGGTAGCTATCAATAAAATAGATAAACCTGGTGCAAACCCAGAACGTATTATGACTGAATTAACTGAATATGGTCTTACTCCAGATAGTTGGGGAGGAGATACCGTTTACACACAAATTTCTGCGAAACAAGGAACAGGTGTTCCAGAGTTACTAGATAATATTTTATTGGTAGCAGAAATGCAAGGTTATAAAGCAAATCCAAATCGTTATGCGATTGGTTCTGTAATTGAATCTCGTTTGGATAAACAGGTAGGGCCAATTGTTACATTGTTAATTCAAAACGGTACATTACGTTTAGGAGATCCTATTGTCGTTGGAACAACATTTGGAAAAGTGCGTACACTACGTAATGATAAAGGGGAAGAAATAACAGAAGCAACTCCTTCTACTCCAGTAGAAATTACAGGATTAAATGAAACTCCAATTGCGGGAGATAAGTTTATGGCTTTTGAAAGCGAAAAACAAGCAAGAAGTATTGGTGAACAAAGAAAAGAATTGCAGAAATTAAAAGATAATCAAAAAACAGAAGTAACGAGTTTAGATGACTTATTTTCTAAAATTGGAGAAGGACTTCGCGAACTTAATGTTATCATTAAAGCAGATGTACATGGTAGTAGTGAAGCGGTTAAAAATTCTTTAGAAAAAATTGAGGTAGAAGATGTTCGTGTCAAAGTGATTCGTAGTAGTGTTGGGCCAATTACAGAAAGTGATATTGTCCTTGCAAAAGCATCTAATGCTATTATTATTGGATTCAATGTCAGACCAGATAGTGCGATTCGTGATTATGCTAAAGATAATGGTGTAGAAATTCGTCTATATAATATTATTTATAAGGCAGTAGAAGAAATTGAAGCTGCTATGAAAGGTATGTTAGAACCAATCTATGAAGAAAAAGTGATTGGTGAAGCAGAAGTTAGACAATTATTCAAATTCTCTAAAGTAGGAATCATTGCTGGATCTTATGTGACAGATGGTGTGATTACAAGGGATGCCAAAGCTCGCATTATTCGTGAAGGTATCGTTATTTATGATGGAAATATTAACTCTATTCAACGTGAAAAAGATGCAGTGAAAGAAGTTAAAAAAGGGTTAGAATGTGGTATTACAATTGAAAACTTTAATGATATTAAAGTAGGAGATATCATTGAAGCATATGAAATGGTGGAAATAGAGAGGTAGT
>CANQAF010000051.1 GCA_947588975.1 uncultured Bacilli bacterium | reverse complement strand
TATGCAAGTCCTTTGGCAATGGTATAGTTATCTTCAACTAATAAAATATGCATAATGATTCCTCCTTTTTTATTATACCATAAGAAAAGGGCTATGCCCTTTATATATTCTCATTACGAATCGTTTCAATCGTATTTTGTTTGTTAATCTTGTTGATCGAATATTTCATGATACAAGTTATAAGTATCATAACAGCAAGTATAGATATTACAATTGCAATGATTGGTATTCTATAAGTTTCAGCGCTGTTTAGTAAAGAATGATACATCAAATAAGAAAGACCAACCCCAATTGGAATTCCAATTACAAGTGATTTTAATCCCATAAAAATGCTTTCTAAACGAATCATGCGATTGAATTCTTTTTTAGTCATACCAATTGATTTTAACATCGCAAATTCTTGTTTACGTAGTTCCATATTCGTTGTAATGGTATTAAAGATATTGGTAATTCCAATGAAAGAAATCACGGTAATAAAACCATATAAGAAGATTCCTATTAATGTGTATAAATTTTTCATCATACGTACATTTTCATCAATATTATTAGTATGATAATCCAATCCTTTTAATACTTCATCCAAATTATCTTGTAACTGATCTGCATTGGAAGACT
Source organism: uncultured Bacilli bacterium (assembly GCA_947588975.1). Lineage (GTDB taxonomy): Bacteria > Bacillota_I > Bacilli_A > RF39 > UBA660 > UBA5026. The sequence goes on along the minus strand of CANQAF010000051.1, from coordinate 6,261 downwards.
GATAATATACATCAAAATGACTCACTTCCATATATTGATCAAATAGTGCATCACTTAAAATTAGCTTACTACTTGCATTTGGTTCTATAATATCCACATTTTTTGTTATGATAGATCCAATTTCAATGGTAAAAGGCAAAACAGTACCATTATCTTCAATATGAGGTCCAGTAACCGTCAATTGATCACCTACTTGATAAGCAAATTGTTGTAACTCATATTTTTCTAACTTTTTTGTTTTGGGATTTGTTACGCCAATTTTAGAGAAGTCTATTAAAATAGCTTTATCTTTCATTTGGTTATAATCTAATCCAAATTTCTTTATATATTTTTTGTACTGATCTTCCCCTACTGCATAGATCCAAATAGCGTCATCACTGCCTTTAATATTGAGTAATTCCTTATATTTATTATTATATTTTACATTGCTTAAATCTACTACGATTTTACGTAGAATCGTAACATCATCAATATCATCCAATTGGGTTGTTTCAAGTACTTTTTCATATGCTTCTTTGGAATAGTTCATATCAAGAGACAAATTATAGTCATGTGTTTTTAATGTATTTTTTACTTCTAAAAAGGCGAGACTCATGAAATAAGAAAGTGCAATAAAAATAGCAACAGATACTACAATAGAAATTACAGTTGTACGATATTTCTTTTTATTTCGTTTTAAATTTTTATAAGAAATAGTGCCACCAACACCAAATATGCGATTAATGATATGCGGATATTTGATTTTATTGCTTTTAATTTTAATGTTTGCACTATTGCGGATAGAATCGATTGGAGAAATTCTAGATGCTTTTTGTGCACTACGGAATGCAGATAAATAGATGGTAATGATTCCAAGTAAAACGGAAATGATTACCGAAACCCAAGAAAAAGCAAATAATAGGTGTAAATGTTCGGCAAGCATCTCTTTCATATAATAATTACTAATTATGATTAAGATATAGGATGCTAGAAAGCCGAATAAAAGTCCTAAGGGAATTCCGATGATTCCTAAGATGGTAGCTTCATAAAATACGTTTTTCTTAATTTGTGATTTTGTAGCACCAATACTTCTTAACATACCATATTGTTTAATTTTTTCAGTAATCGAAATATCAAAACTATTTTTAATACAAAATACCGATGTAAAGATAATAATTACCCATACAATTACGATAACAACACCAAGTCCACCAACACTATTTTCACTTAATGGTTTTGTTTCTAATAACATCAGATAGGTATTTTCATCATATCGATATTTTGCTTTTGAAAATTCTTCAAAAACCCAGTCTGATTCTTCTCGACTATACATTCCCTCTTCTAACTTTTGAAGAGCAATTGGGTCAATATGTAAGATACTAGCTGTTACTTTATAATGATCTTTTGCGCCTTTTTTCGTATACTTTGCATATACATTAACAGGTTTTGTAGGTTGTGGTGCTTCCATATAAGTAATAATCGTATAGCCTGGTGCTTCATAACTTTCAATGTTACTTGCAGGTCGTTCGATAATTCCAACCACTTTATAAGTTTTTGAATGAAGGTCAACTAATTGTTCTTCTGCTTCTATATCATATGGATTATCCTGCGTTAATACCTCTCCATTTTGCGTACGTGTTCCAACCATAAGATCTATGGTATCTCCAATTTGATATTCCACTCTTCCATTGGTCTTAATATGGGTTGGAATCACAATTTCATCTTCATTTTCAGGAAGTCTTCCCTCGACTAATTTTACAGATAAGTTTTCTAGAGCCTCTTTTGTAAAAGACATTACATATAAATATGGTTTATATTCATTTTTAGAAGCTTCTAAAGTTGCATACCCTATTTCTTGTGTGAAATATAAGTTTTCAATTCCACGATTTTCTTGCAATGTCTTTAGATCAGATACTGGAACTTGATAAAAAACAGTATGAAAATCACCTTTTTCATAGGTTTCAAATGCAATTAAGGATTTAATAGCACTTGCATACATCGCAGCAACAGCCGTAATTAAAGCGACAGATAATGTAATTCCTATAACAGTTACAATCGTTCTTTTTTTATTGAGTTTGAGGTTTTTCCAAGTGAGTTTTTTCAGTAAATTCATCTATTACACCTCCGATACAATGCATCCATCTTCTATTTTTATAATACGATCTGCGCATGCGGCAATTTCCATGTTATGTGTAATCATAATAATTGTTTGTTTATATTCTTGGTTGGCTTTTTTTAGAAGAGCAATAATTTCATCACTAGATTTGGAATCTAAATTTCCAGTTGGTTCATCTGCTAAAATGATCGTTGGATTTGTAATGAGTGCTCTTCCTATACTCGTTCTTTGTTGTTGACCTCCTGATAGTTCATTGGGAAGATGTGTTTTACGATTTTCTAATCCCAAGTTTTTGATAAGCACATTCAATGTTTCTTTTTTTACTTTACGGTTATCAAGAGCCATTGGTAAAGTGATATTTTCTTCCACATTTAAAATAGGAATTAAATTGTAAAATTGATAGATAAGTCCTACCTGTCTTCTTCTAAATATCGCAAGTTTATCATCATCAAGGGAAAATATATCTTTCCCATCAATGTAAACTTTTCCTGAAGTTGGTCTATCTACTCCTCCAATCAAATGTAAAAGTGTAGATTTCCCACTACCAGATGCTCCTACAATCGCAACAAACTCTCCTTTTTCAACTGAAAAGGAAACATGATCTAAGGCAACGACTTTCGCATTTCCTTTTCCATATATTTTAGTTAATTGATCTACTTTTAAAATTTCCATATGCAATCTCCTTTTTTTCATTATATTCCAAGAAAAGTTACAACTAAGTTACAATAATGGAAAAAACTATCATAATAGATAGTTTTAATATGGTGAAACAGTAACAGGTACATTTGAAATATATCAAGTGGTAGTTCATTATGACAAAAAGAGAATTTTCTCAATTTATTATAATATTACTCCTATTCTTAGTTGTAATCATTTTACTTCTAAAATAGCAAAAAACATCTGTTTTCAACAATCGTTGATTTCAGATGCATTCCACAGGGATACATCTGATTCTCATAATCAAATGTATCCTTTTTTTATTTTATGCAAGTATCATGCACAAATACATAATAACATCAACACGTACTTTTATCAAGTACGTGTTCTATTTTTACTCAAAAATTCCGAGTATCAATCAATCTGGTACGGAGATATAGTATATCCAAAACTTTAAAAATAGTTGATAAACAACTGATCACTAAAATAATACCCTATATTTTTGAAATATTATTTATGTAATTTAGCAAGTAATGATAATTCTTTAATTTTAATATTATTGTCTTTACCGGTCCCTAATTCAATATCTGGTTTAACAGATTTTCCATGAAAATCACTTCCGCCGCTTATTAATAAACCATATTTGTTTGCTATTTTTAAATAATATTCCATTTCTTCTTTTGAATGACTTGAATGATATACTTCAATACCTTTTAGTCCACAACCAATCATTTCTTTTAATAAAATTAAAAATTCCTTTTCTGATAATTCTAATGACTTTGGATGTGCTAGAACTGGAATGCCACCACTATTTGTTATTAGTTCTAAACATTCTTGATATGGTAATCCTTTACTTGTTTGTCTTGTTTTATTATGTGCGGCTATCAAATATTTATCAAAAGCATCTTGCGATGTAGTTGCGTATCCATATTTAACACAAAGTTTTGCTAAATCAGGACGACCTAGATTATGATTAGCATTAACTAGTGTTTTTATATCTTCATAACTGAATCTAATTCCATAATCTCTTTTAATTTGTTCCATTATTGATAAAACTGAATTAATACTATTGTCTTTTAAATCTATCATTTTTTTATTTAATGCTTTATTTTTTAAATCAATACCATAACCTAAAATATGCATTCTTCCTTTATCAGTTTTTGCAGATAATTCAATACCATTTATAATTTCTATTCCACTATTTACAATTATATCTTCATTTTTATTAACTTTTTTAATTCCTTCAATAGTATCATGGTCAGTGATAGCAAGTGTTCCAATTCTTTTATCTATTGCTAATCTTATTAACTCTTGAGGTGATAAATCACCATCTGAATAATTTGTATGCGTATGCATATCTATTATTTTTTCACTTTTTCTATATGGATTCATTACTTTATCCAAATATATTCTATTTAGTGTTTCTATTGCTAAATTATCTTCATATTCTTCCATTTCAGAATAAATTTCAGCATTTGTTTTTTCCATAATTTTTCATCTCCTTAATATTAATTTTTTACTTTCTTCAGTAACTTCTACATTTTCAAAGTATTGTTTTGTTTCTTCTAAATATACGCTTTTATCTTTATGAAGATTTAAAAAGTAATCATTTATATTTCCATGTAATATCGGATAATTGATTCATTTCGTTTCTTGAATCAAAAACTATTTCTTCAAGCTTTTTTCTATCAACTATGTTTTCTTTAATGAGAGATTCTCCAAATGAATTTATTAATTCTTTTTCATTTCTGGTAGTAATAATACTCTATGACCAACTTTATCAATATCTAAATTTATTGCTTTATTATTTGATTTTCTAGTATACTTTTACCACAAATACCTATAATCATACCTCCCTTTCCATCTACTTGTATTATATTGCATTTCTTGATATAATTAAAATACATATTAATTATATTTGTCATAACAGGAGGTTATTATGAATATAGACTTTGAATTATATAGAATCTTCTACGTAGTAGCAAATCATTCTAATATTACTAAAGCAAGTGAAGAATTAAGTATATCTCAACCAGCTATAAGTAAGTCGATTAAAAGCCTAGAAGAACAACTAGGTGGGCAATTATTTGTTAGAACAAAACGAGGAGTTATTCTTACTGAAGAAGGTAAAGAGTTTTATAACTATATAAAACAAGCAATTGAATATATTAATAATGCTGAAAACAAATTCACTGATCTTATTAATCTAGAAACAGGATGTGTAAAAATCGGTATTAGTACAACATTAACAAAAGAATTTTTACTTCCATATTTGGAAAAATTCCATTCTTTATATCCTAAAATAGATATACAAATAATTACTAATTTAACTTCAGATTTAATGCCAAAACTAAAAAATGGATTAATAGATATTATAATATTAAATTTAAATGATAAAAATTATGGTAATGACATTGATATTATTAAATGTAAAAAGATACATGATTGCTTTGTAGTAAATAATCAATATAAGGATTTAACTCTTAAAGAAATATCTTTAAAAGATTTAAATAATTATCCTTTAATTTTACAAGCAAAAGGATCAAATACTAGAGAATTTTTAGATAATATAGCAAGAGAAAATGGAGTTGTTCTTAAACCCAATATTGAATTAGCAAGTTATTCATTAGTTGTTAAATTTTCTAAAATTGGACTTGGTATCGGATATGCAACTAAAGAATATATTAAAGATGCAATTAAAAATAAAGAATTATTTGAATTAAAAATAAAAGAAAAAATTCCTAGTAGATATATAGGAATTGCATTATCTAAAAATCATGTACCTAATTTTAGTACTAAAAAACTTATTGAAATAATAACAAAAAGTAAAAATTAATTTTGTAGATATGTATTTATATTTTTAGTATTTACAAACGCATATTGGCTGTTAATATGCAAGTGTGTTTTCTAAATTGTCCTAATTTTTTTATAAAACATATTGTATCAAGAACAAACGTTTGGTATAATTTTATTAGGAACATTTAATAGTTGGGTGATTGCCAAACTTCATAAAGAAGGGAGGCGATATAATGAACAAGAAGGATTTTTTAATTCTATCTTTAGTAATTCTTATCTTCCTATTAGTATTATTACTATTTATAGTTTTAATATAAAAAGAAAATCACCTAACTCAGCAATGATTTAGGTGAAACCAAAATTATATTGGCAACATTCAACATGCGATATTGAATGTTCCTTTTTTATTATATGCAAGTATCATGCACAAATACATCATAACATAAAAACGTACTTTTATCAAGTACGTTTTCTATTTTTACTCGAATTTTCCGAGTATCAATCAATCTGATACCCTAAAGAAAGAAGTAAAATAACTTTTATTTTTATAATAATTTATTTAAATTATATTTATTAATAGTTTTAATCAAATATTTACAACCATCACTTACTTTTTCTGATTTTGTAGCTTCATTATATTGAAAAAAATGATAACCCTTGCATTTTGTTGGTTCCATAACTTTAATATTACCATTAATATATTTAGCAAAATA
>CANQAF010000050.1 GCA_947588975.1 uncultured Bacilli bacterium | reverse complement strand
TCTTTTTTGCCATCAAAAGTTAAAGTATAATAATCATCATTGATTTTTCCTAGTATTTGTACCATTACGAATACACCACTCGTTACAGGATATTATACCATATTTTTCATTTTGTCCATAAAAAAATTGAAAATTTTTTTAAATATGTGCTTAATTAATAAAAGGTAATGATTTATTACTAACTATTTTTCTTACTTAAGAGTTGTTGAACTTCTTCCTTTAGGGCTCCAAAAGATAAAATCGTCGCACTAATGTGTGACGTTTATTTTTTTAAAGTTTTTTGTAAACCTTGTTCATTCATATAAATTTCTAATATATCCATTTCTTTTTTTAATTGTTTAAAAATAATTCCTGTATATAGATTTTTTAAATATACATTATTTTTAATTGTAACTTGTATTTCATCATACATATTTTGGTAAAAGTGAATTTGATTTTCATCTATTTTTAATATATTTAATAAATTATGAATCAAATCTAAATCTTCCTCTACAAAATTACGCGTTTTTTGGAAAATTACTATATACATTTGAACATAACGATGTTTGCTGTTATTTCCTATAGCTTCATAATATTCATCTAAATTAATTTTATCTTCCTTTTTTAAGGATATTATTTTAATTAAATGGTTTTGTTCTAATACTTTTAAAATATGAACCATAAAAGCATGCGTATAACAACTATATTTTAAATATTCGTGTTGGTGTTGATCAATTGTTAGACCAATTAGATTTTGATATTTATTAAAAAGAGAAACAAAAAATACTAAATTTGGATTCCCATAAAATATATTTTTTAAAAACAATTTTTTAGAAACTAGACTTTGTTCAATATCATATAGTAATTCATTATCTTCATTTATTGTAGAAATAGTAAATTCATCTGTATTGTCGGAATATATTTTATTAAATATTTTTATAAAATCCCATATACTCATAATACTGCCTCCATATACTTTAATATTTTTGGTTATTTATTATTTATAGAATGATAGTATAATTTTTAAAGTTAACTATGTTTCCTCAATAGTATAATTATTACTATTATATAATTCTACTAATTTATTATGTAAATACACATGTCTAGAAGGAAATGAAGCTTTATATATATCTTTATATCCAAAGTATTCATTAAAAAAATGAACTAATTGAGAACCGGTTTTATAATTAAAATAGTCTCCTTCGTTTCCACAAAACAGTTGGGAAATTTTCATTAAAGTTTCATTTGTCATTTATTCACCACCAAACAAATTTATTTATTCTATTTTACCATAAAAATTCTAATTTTCTCAAGACATGTGAGAAAATTCGTATTAAAATTTTATCAAAGATTGATATTTTATATATCAAATCGTTATGAGTGAAAGTTGTAAATAACTTAGCCAATCGCTCCAATTTTGTTTATAACTTGCATAAATACTAATTTTATGATATTATGTATTTAGCAAGGAAATTCGCATAAAATAAAAAGGGAACATTCAGTTTTAGCAGGTTGAATGTCTACCTAAATTACTTTAGTTTGACATTTAATCTTACAGATTAGATGTCATTTCTTTATTACTATAATCAAAATGATTAGGAGTAGTAAAATGAGAGAGATGAGACGAAGAATGCAAATAATGTATTCTCGTTTTTTCATTTCTTTCAAACCTCCTTTCTTTTAGGATTGGAGGTAGACATCCAACAACTGATATTCCCTGTATAAATTGTACCATGTATACTTTGAGATATAAATAAAGAAAAATTTTTATAAATATTATACCAGTTCGTTAATTTTTCAATTACTAGAATCTGTTAATTCTGCCAATTTCTCATTGCTTACTAAATTCACTATTTTCACTCTCCAAATAATCATCTAAATTAAATGCAACTTCAATCATACCGCTATAATCATTTTCATCTTCAAAAAAATAATCTGTAAAAAATGTTAAGAAAATAATAAATTTGTTTTCTAAATACCTCGTTATTTTAATATTCATTTTAATATCAAAATCAGCAATACCGTGTACTTCTAAATAAGTTTCACCTAATAAAATATATTTATTAAAATCTATCGTTTGATTCATAGGAATTTCTAATAATTCCTCCAATTTACAATTTAAGTCAAAACATAATGAATAATCATCACTAGATATATCGAATGATAAAGATTTAAAAGTTTCAGAAAATGCTTTTTTTCCATTTTCATACTTAATTTTTTCCTGTGTGAATAATTTTATATTAATAGTCTCATTATTTACTTTTTCTAGCTTTGCTACTTTAAACATAAAATAAAACCCCCTTTCTTCACAACTTGCACAAACTTATATTTAAATTATATCATAATTTTTTATATTCATTTGTAAATAAATTCATTTTTACAAAAACGTGATATAAATGTGATATTGTTTAGCAAATTATGGCAATTTTTGATACTCAAAAATTGGTACAATAATATTAATTAGTAGTTATTACTACCTATTATTAATCATGAGAAAAATTATTCGACTTCTTCTCTATATGCTCCATTGACGAATCTGTTCGAACTTTTCGGACATTCAAATATATTTCATCTCTATTTGAGGTAATTTTTTATTTTCAAAAAAAAATCCCCACAGGATATTTTGATATATTTGTCAAAACAAAATAACAAACGAAAATTATAGTTGCTAATAAATTTTAACAATCTAGAAATACTTTAAAAAGGACTAATGATAAACAAGCCTTAACCATGTAAAAACGATGACATATCTAAGTCACCGTTTCTTTATATATGAATACCTTTATGTTCACTTATTTTATCATCATTTGTTTCATTAAAAGCATTAAGATTTAAATTCACTTCTTGATTTTGGTTTTTTAATTCTTTCTTTTCATTTTGATATCTTTTTTCAAACTCATCATATAAAGCTTTATTATTTGAATAATTAATGTTTGGATCATTCTCAGCATAAATAAAGTCGGCATCTAATATAACTAAATCTCCCTCTTTAAGTATTGTTTCACCTCGTTTAGCATCTAAACCCAATATTTCTTCCGTTGGACTTAAACTGTCTCGCCAATGTATTACATTTTTCTTCGTTAATCTTCCAACATTAATACTTTTTATATCGGTCCAAACTAGCTTTAAATCACGCAATTTTTTAAACAATTGATATAATTCTTCTTTACTAACTTCTTTGCTTGTGTCGACTCGCTCAGTAACCTCGGCAAAACAATGTTCATCACCAAATTGTAACTCTTTTCGAAGCAATGGAGCAATTATATATGGATTATTTGGAAACTTTTTTGTAACCCTATTCCCGAGTTTAATAACTTTATTACCAATTAATAATACACGTGAAAATCCACCACCATTATAGGTAATATCAGAAAATTTTACATTTTCGTTTTTTATAACATCTAATACAATTAACTTAACTATTTCTTTTAAGTCTGGATCTTTTATTTTCAAAAGATGATCTGTTTCACAAAATATCGAATTTATTGCTTTTTCTTCATTGTTATCCATATAATCCTTTACTTGAGAAAGCGCAACAGGATTATCTTTCACAAATTTCATTAAAGTATATAAGTTTTGCGCATTTTCAATAAATAGAGGTAAATTGTCATAAATAATTTGTTTATTATTTCCTTTATAATCAATTGCAGAATAAGGAATATCACATTTATTTTCAACCAGTAAATTTAAAAATTTTTTTTGATTTTCTTCATTTAATTTATTTAATATATCTAAATAAAAATTTTTGCTTACATCCATAGTTGATATTGTTTTTAAAATATCATTATCAATAAAATTATCAAATTTATTTGGTTCATCATTTAAACAAACCCAAATATTATAAAATAATTGATCAATTTCATCTTTGTATGGATATTTTTTTAATCCTTTTATAAATTTTTCTTTAAAATTAGGCTGCTTTATTAATAAATTAGTATTTAGTAAAAGAATATCTATATTAGACATAACAATATATGGAAGAATTTCATCAAAATGATTTGCTATTATTTTAGCATTTTTATTTTTGAAAAACGAACTATTTAAATTTTTTAAAATGAAATCACTTAAACTATAAAATACATCATTACAATAACTTGCAGATTCATTTTCAACTGATTGTTGTCTTATTTTCTTTGCTTCTTCAAGTAATCTGTTCAATTTCTTTTCTAGCATAATTTTATCTCCTTCAATTATATTATAACATAGTATTTTTTAAGTTCATTTATTAAAGTTGTAAAAACCTTCCACAATTGCTCCATTGACGAATTTGTTCGAACTTTTCGAACATTAAATATATTTCATCTCATAGAGATGATTTTTTATTTCAATAAAAAAGCCCTCATAGGATATTTTGATAAACTTGTCAAAATTCCTATGAGGTTAATTATTTTGTTATAAACCCAATTATTATATTTTTTTTACCAATTCTTTTTTTAAAATTCGCTCTCCATTTTTTGCGCCAGTTCCTAATGCCGATATTTCAACATCAGTCTCACTTTCAAGCCAACTAAAATATTCTCTTAAATATCTATTAAAATAAAAATCATCAAAGTTACCAATATTACCTTTATAATCTAAGCCTAAATGTTGAAAAAAATTTAAATATAGACTTGATGGAGTATTAATACGACAATTTGTTTTTAATTTAGCAATATCTAAATCAAATACTCTTCTTTCCATTTTAGTCACAGTTGTTTGCTCAGATTGATCAAATATAGTATTTGGTGAAAAATCTTTATCGAACATATCCATTTCTAAAAAGCGAGATTCATAATCACTAAAACCTTTTGATTTATATACTAATCTTTCTAGTTCTAGTATTTGTAATATCTTTAAATCACTAATTTTTATTTTTCTAAAATCATTGCCAAATAATTGTTTTAAATATATTTCAGGACATTGACTAATTAATTTTTTTACACGGCTTAAATTGATATTATAGGGTAAACATTCCACATCTCCTTCAATAGGATAACTTCCGTACATAGATGCCAAATTAATTTGTGTCCATGTAAGTTCTTCGCCTTTACCATAATCACCTGTATAAATAAATTCTCCTGATTTAGTAATATTACTTATTCTAATTGGAAAAGGACGAATAACCATAATTGTTTGAAGTAACCTTTCAGCAGAAATTCCTGAATCAGCAAGTAATTGAGAAGTTGAAACATTTCTGCTTGTAACATACGGATAATTACCACTATGATTTAAATCTAAATCACAACCTTGAGAACCTTCTAACATTACATATTCATTTGGATTATCAAGATGATCATAAAGCCTTTCTAGCCATTCATCATTAGAACAAACAACAGCATTTTTAAAAGTTTTAAAAAATTCTAATCTTTTATCTCGTACAACTTTTTCTTGAGTTACTGCTCCACACCCTTTAAATGTTGATCCACTTTTAATATGTTCTTTTTCATATTGTTTGTGTCTTTCTTCAACTAAAGGAACTAACTCATGAATATATATTTTTCGTTCTCCTAAATATTCTTTTACTTGTTCATATTCTTGTTTAAATACTTCCATATCAATTGCAGAACCTGGACCAATAAATAATTCAGTATTTGGATTAACAGCTGACACTGGTATATTTCTAAAAATTGTAGCTTGTCCTTTTTCATCTACAAAAGTATGACCTGCATTTGGCATACAATTTGTAACAGAGGCACCTAAATTAATATTTTCAAGAGTAGCTATTTCGCCAATTACTTTAGCTTTTCCACAACTTCCTGCTTCTCCATCTATTATAGATATAACATTCCTTATCATTTTTTACCCCCTAAAATAAAGCTATTTTAAATCATTAATTACACCATTTATTAAATTTAAATCAGATGGTATAATCCATTTTACATTAGTCATTTTAAATAAAACTAAAGGTATTATTGCACCACTTCTAGCTCCATCCATCCATTTGGGATTTGATGGCATTAAAGCATATAATTCTTCAAGTGAAATATCATTAAATACTTTTTCAGTACCTTTAATATAATCTTCTAAACTTAACATGTATTTATGAATATTATCATTAAATAAAGTGTTTTCCACTAAATTAAATCCTGTTAATAATTCAAATCTTTCTTCGCCACCTGTAAATATTGCACAATCATAATCTTTATCTAATTCAATAGTAGATAGTCTTTCAGCTACGAAGTTTTCCATCTCTTCTACTGTATTACCACTATATTTGTTATTTACTTCACTAAAATTATTTAATAAATCTGCAACACCTAAATTTAAATTCATTGTATCGGTTATTTTTGCACCGACATAAGTAACTAATTCTGTAGTTTTACCACCCATATTAATGATTAAAACTTTTTTGCCATTATAATCATTTTCCATAGCTTTTCCTAAATAATAATTTTCAATTCCATGACTAATAATATTAAAATGCAAATCAAATTTATCATTAAATAACTTAACTAGTTCTTGTTTCCTTATCTGTATTAAATTTCTAAAAATTCCTGTAACAAAAATATATGTATTGTAATACTTCAAATCATATTGATTCTTTATTTTTTCAAAGTAATCACATAGTTCTTTTAAATTACTTTCACTTATACCTTTTTCAGCATCAAAATCGTTTTTAAAATAAATAGAATGTTCTTCTAGTAATTTTAACTCTTTTTCATAACAATAAACTTTAATTGTTGATGAACCAAGATCAATATAATAATTCGGCATATTATCCTCTCCTAGATATTATTTTACTATAAAAATGAACTTTTTTTAAGACATTTAGATAAATTTGTGCTAAAATATTAATAGAGATTGATATTTTATATATCGAAACGTTATGAGTGAAAGTTGTAGATATCTTCCACAATCGCTCCAATGGGATAATTACTCACACCTTTTGTGTGAGTTTTCTTTTGCTTATTTTTTTGTCAAAATAAAAACGC
>CANQAF010000049.1 GCA_947588975.1 uncultured Bacilli bacterium | reverse complement strand
AATTGTGAAGAAAATAATGTCAAATATGAAAATGTTATGGCCTATATACAAAGACATAAAAAAGAAGATATTGCGAATGATTTAAGCGATGATGAATATATTGAGATGATTATGGAACAATATGAACCATTTTCAGTAACATATACTTATAAAGGAGTATCTTTAAGACAATATTGTTTACAAAACTCTCTATCTTATGATGGTATTACAACTTATGTAAAAAGGAAAAGAAAGAAAAATCCAAATTTAAATATTGATACTTTGATAGAAGAAGCCATCAATACTGTGAATCGCTATGGAATTATATATTATTATAATGGAATTCCTCTAAAAGATTACTGTAAAGAACATGGCATGAACATTTATACAATTAGAAGTAGTATTGTAAGAAAAAGAAAAACATCCGATACTTCCATACAACAAATTGTAAATGAGTGTGTGGAAAATTATAAAGCATTAGTCGTTCAATACTTTTATGAGGGAACACCCTTATTTTCGTTTTGTAAATCCATTGGTTTAAAATATTCTACAGTATTATCAGCTTATGCCAATTGCAGTAAAAAAGAAGAGTTTAGTCATCTCACAACAGAAGAAATCATTAAAAAGATTGTAGATTATTATATTCAAAATCCACCCATTAGAACGAAGTATTATGTAACAGATGATCAATCACAATCTTTAAGAAATTTTTGTAATGTGAATGGTTATTCTTATTCAGCAATATATTTAAGAACAAAATTGTTAGAACAAAAAGGAACATTTGAGGATAACAGGGAATGTATATTGCATGCCATTGAAAAATATGAAAAAAAATTACAAATTAAAGAAATTAACAGTTTATTTGAGGGATTGAAACAAGGAAAGTTTACGAATGATGATGAACAAAAGAAAATATGTGAACTATTAAAAATAAACTATGATAATGTTTTAGATTTAATTGGAATGGATTTTTCATGGAACCAAGCAATCAATATCATATGGTACTTTTCAGATAGAAAAGATCATGAAGATTATAAATTAATCTCTGATCGAAAATTAAGTGATATTTTTAGTATGATTGATCAAATACAAAATGCACAAGAAACAGAAATCATGAATTTTGAATTATATGACTTAATAGGTATTTATAAAAGTGAACTTTATGATACTAGAACAGCGATGTTAATAAGACAAAAAAGATATTTAGAAAAAATAATTTGGTCATTATGTCAGGAATATAGTATAAAAGTGACTAAAGATAATTTTGAAGAATTTGAAAATGAAATAAAAACTTGTTTCATCATGATGATCAATCGAACACATTTAAATATATATGGTCAAATAATTAAGTATATGGATTTAACAATCAAAGGAAGTTTTAGGACTTACTTGAAAAAGCAAAAACAACATATGAGATATATTTCACTTGATGAAACGCCTTTTAATAATGAAAAAGAAAATAAAAATGCGAAAACAAGATTAGATTTTATTGCGAGTAAGTGCTATGATTATTCACAGAAAAATGAATTTAGTGAGCAACTGATGGCAGTATTAAAAACGCTATCAAAAGATGATTATTCCTTTATTATTTTAAAGTTTCAAGAAGAATATAGTGATGAAGAATTGGCAAATTATTTTCAAATAAGTATAGAAAAAGTAAAAGAAAAAGAATTGCGAATACTATATCAATTAAAAGATAATCCTAGTATCCAACTGATTAAGAAAAATAAAAAATATTTATAATAGTATATTTCTATAATAATACTATAGTTCAAATCATTATTGTTACGATTATTTTTACATGATATAATATATTTAGGTTGTGATATATGTGAAAAGTTTGAATTCTTTTTTTCCAGATTATGGAACGGGTTGTGTTGCTAAAGTTGCCTATGTAAATGACGATGTCAAAATTGATACTTTGGTAGAAGGCTATGCACAAGTAAAACCTAATCGCATTTTAATGAAAGAAGATTTTCTATTTGATATTGCATCACTAACTAAAACGTTTACAGCGATTTTAGTGCATAAAGCAATCGAAAGAGGTTTTTTCTCTTTATCTGATTCTATTACAGATATAGATCCTCGTTTTATTCATCTGCAACAGGTCACTATTTCAGATTTATTAACCCATTCAACAGAAATTTGGACGAATGGTTATTTAGGAGATGTCAAGAGCAAAGACGAATTTTATGATTTGTTATTTCATTCATACGTTAAAGGTACACAACACAAATATATTGATGTACATTATATGATACTTGCAGTTCTATTAGAAAAAATATATGATTTAACTTATCGGGAAATTGTAGTACGAGATATCATTGAACCTTTACATTTAAAACATACAGTATTTCAAGTATCCAAAGATGACTCTCTTGTTTCTTGTAATTACCAAATTGTAGATGGGAAAGAAGTAACATCCATTGTAAATGTACCTCATGATACTAAGGCACGTATTGCATATCAATTAGGGTTTACAACTGGACATGCGGGAATATTTACAACCGCATCAGATTTATTAAAAATATTAATAAGTCTTATGGATGGGAAAGAAACTCTTTTAAAACGTGAGACAGTAATATCCATGTTTCAACATGACGATTATGCTTCTTATTTAAATGATTGTATAGATGCATTTATACATTCACATGGTTTAACGTTAGAAGAAACAGAGGATATACATTTTAAATTACAAAACTTATTACAAAAGTTAGAAGATCCAAATGATTTCTTAAGTCAAGTGGTAAAACCATATAACTATGTAGGTATGCGCTACCAAAATCCATTTCAAGAAATTACAACGATTCCATTTCAAACAAGTGAACATACTGTGATATTTAGTGGCTATACTGGCCCCATTTACTTAATGGATTTCGATCAAAAAATTATTGTACTTGTTATGACGAATGTATGTCATACATCTACAAAAGAAAGAAGTGAACGTCTCCTTTCTACAATTCATATGGTGCAGACACTATATGAGGAAGCTGTTTCAAAAAAATGAAATATGTGATTATCTGTCACTTTAATATTTAAGCAAAGTTATCATGAAATATTTTTAAAATCATTTAGTGTAAGCTTTCTTTGACTCTGAAGTAAAAAAGTTTTATAATATTCATAGAATGTATAAGGAGGAATTATGGAGAAGTTAAAAGATCTTATTTTAAGACCAATTACAATGTTACAAGAAAAGGCAGATTTTAAAAAAATAGGAATTTTATTGGGATGCATGTTAGGAATATTATTTATAGGTGATATTGTTTCTTATGCATACGCAATGAGAGATGTTGAAATACATATTCATTATTTTGAATATATCAAGGATTTTTTACTGAATCAAGTTGCTTTTTTAGGTAGTATCTTAGTAGGAGTCTACGCATTAAGTGCACTTACTAAGAAAAAATTTGATTTCGCAAAAGCATGTCAAATCATATTAGTATCATTTGCAGCTTACTATTTAGTTGATGCTGTTATGTCTATCCTATTTATGTTTGAATTTATGGATATTAAATTCTTAGTTGCCATTAAAAATGCACTTGTATCTGCTGCAAGTTATTTTTCCTATTTTGTACTTGTATTTGCAACGCAGAAAGAATTCGGTATTACAAATAATGAAAAAGGATTATGGAATTATGGAATCGCTTTCTTTATTATTTTTGTAGTACGCAATTTATTATATTTAATTTTTTAAGAGAAGAAATTCTCTTTTTTTATTTATACAAATTTACATTTTTTGTAAAGAAGTAAAAAAATGTTTCTTTTTTCTATAAAGTGTGCTAAAATGATTTATAGAATGAAATCATACACAGTATAGAGATAGAGGAGGAATACAAAGTGGGAATATTAAAGAAATGGTTAAACGGAGATGAAGATGTTTTCGTAAATGATATATCAGGTGATGAATATTATGATTTAAAACCAGAAGAAGCACTTCAAGAAAATGATGGTCAAAGCAAAATGATTTTATTAGAACCACGTGCTTATTCTGAATCACAACAAATTGCAGATCATTTAAAAATGAGAAATACAGTTGTCGTGAATTTAAAAAGAGTTACATCTGATCAAGCAAAAAGAATCGTTGATTTTTTAGCAGGAACGATTTATGCAATAGGTGGCGATTTACAAAAAATCGGTGGAGGTATTTTCTTATGTACACCAAATAATATTAATGTACAAGGAAAGATTACAGAAGAAACTGAAGGAAAAGATATTCACGATAATGATGATATCAATATTGAATGGTAAAAAACTTGAAATATAAAATTTAGTGTGCTACAATAAGTCGTAGTGCCAAGAGGTGAAGATATGGAAAAATTTACAAAAACACTTCGCGGCTATGATCCTGATGAGGTCAATGCTTTCTTAGATAAAGTAATTAATCAAGTAGAAGGCATGGTTGCTGAGATCAAAGAAAAAGATAAAAAATTAGCAGCATATCAGGGCTTAGAAGAGGAAAATAAAAATTTAAAAGAGAAACTGAATCAATATGAGCGTATGGAAGCAACTTTCAATAAAGCAATCATGATGGCACAAAAGACAAGTGAACAAGTACGTGTATCTGCTCAAAGAGAAAGTGAAGCTATTTTAGAAGAAGCAAAGAAAAATGCCAATCGTATTATCAACGAAGCATTGCTCAAAGCAGAGAAAACAGAACGTGAAGCGAATATGTTGAAAAGAAATATCAATATTTTCAAACGTAGAGTCAAAGATATTATTGAAGCACAGTTAGAAGTTGTAAACGAAATGGATGAAGTTGAACTTTAAAACAGTTGAAAGAGACGGTAATTGAAAGATAGGTACAAGAGAGTTCGTGGGTGGTGTAAACGAAACAAATCTACAATTATAGATCACTCTAGATGTGTTTTTCTGA
Source organism: uncultured Bacilli bacterium (assembly GCA_947588975.1). Lineage (GTDB taxonomy): Bacteria > Bacillota_I > Bacilli_A > RF39 > UBA660 > UBA5026. The sequence continues at coordinate 2,121 of CANQAF010000049.1, read as the reverse complement.
TATTAGGAAAAATCGGATTACTTACGTTATAAGTATAAAGTGTATGAATAATTCATAAATTAAGGTGGTACCGCGGATCATTCGCCCTTAAATTATGAATTTTTTTGTTTGAAACAGGAGGAATAATATGAAACAATTTAAAGAATTAGATAAAAGGCCGGTTGCAGAAGTAGAAGAATCCATTCTTGCTTCTTGGGGTAGTGTGAATGCAATGTATGATGCACAGGTAAAACAACATGAAAACGATGAAACTTTTGTTTTCTATGATGGACCTGCGTTTGCGAATGGATTTCCAGGACTACATCATATGGTATCTAAAAATTTAAAAGATACGATTACCAAATATCATGTCATGAATGGAAAGAAAGTCATTCGTAAAATTGGATGGGATACGCATGGATTACCAATTGAAAACCATGTAGAAAAAAAATTAGGTATCTCATCTAAAAAAGAAATTGAAACATTAGGAATTGAAAAATTCAATCAAGAATGTCGTAATAGTGTAAGGGAAAATGAAGATGCTTTTACCAATTTGACTTCTAAAATGGGACAATTTTTTGATATCGAACATCCTTATTTAACTTATAAAAATGAATATATTGAAACTGAATGGTGGATTTTAAAACAGATGTTTGAAAAAAACATGTTCTATGAAGGTACAAGAGTAGTACCTTATTGCCCTCACTGTGGAACAGGACTTGCAACCCATGAAGTAGCCCAAAACTATCAAACAGATACCACAACTACTGTCTATGTTCCTTTTAAGAAAAAGGATGAAGATGTTTATTTCTTAGTATGGACAACGACGCCTTGGACATTGATTGCGAATGTTGCATTATGTGTGAATCCAGATGAAGACTATTCCCTTGTGGAATCGAAAGGACTTCACTTTATTTTAGCAACCGCTCTTATTGAAACGGTATTAGGTGAAGAAGCAACTGTTGAAAAGACATTTAAAGGAAAAGAATTAGAATATCAAGAATATGAACAATTGATTCCATCATTTACGGTAGATAAAAAGGCATTCTATGTAACCTGTGATTCTTATGTTACAATGGAAGATGGTACTGGTATTGTGCATATTGCTCCTGCTTTTGGTGAAGATGATGCTAATGTTGGAAAGAAATATGATTTACCTTATTTAAATCCAGTTGGAAAAGATGGATGTTATATTGGTGGGTTATGGGATGGTAAGTTTGTTCACGATGTCAATGATGAAGTAGTAGCTTATCTAAAAGAAGAAGGGAAATTATTCAAAAAGCAAAAAATTGCTCATGAATATCCTCATTGTTGGCGCTGTGATACCCCACTTTTATATTACTCTATGCCAAGCTATTACATTAGAGTAAGCGAGATGACAGATGATTTGGTAAAAGCCAATTCTAAAGTAAACTGGTATCCTGCTTATGTTGGTGAAAAAAGATTTGCGAATTGGCTTGCGAATGCAAGAGATTGGAACGTATCTCGTAGTCGTTATTGGGGTAGTCCAATTCCTTACTATAAATGTGAATGTGGTCATGCCCATATGGTGGGTTCTATTGCTGAATTAAAAGAACTTGCAATTGAACCAATTCCTGATGATCTTGATCTTCATAAACCATATATTGATCAAATTCATATTAAATGTTCAAAATGTGGAAAGAGTATGACACGTATTCCAGATGTATTAGATTGTTGGTTTGATTCTGGATCTATGCCATTTGCGCAATATCATTATCCATTTGAAAATCAAGAATTATGGGAATCACAATTTCCTGCTGATTTCATTTGTGAAGGAATTGATCAAACGCGTGGTTGGTTCTATACATTGATGGTCATTTCTACGTTTGTAAAGGGATGTTCTCCATTTAAAAATGTTTTGGTAAATGATTTATTATTAGATGCAGAAGGAAAGAAAATGTCAAAATCCCGTGGTAATATTGTTGAGCCATTCACGACGATCCATGATTATGGTGCTGATACGGTTCGTTTCTATTTACCATATGTTTCTCCTGTTTGGACACCATTAAAATTCGATATAGAAGGATTAAAAGAAGTATATTCTAAATTCTTTAACCCACTTAAAAATACATATAATTTCTTTGCTACTTATGCGAATATCGATGAAATTGATACAGATAC
>CANQAF010000048.1 GCA_947588975.1 uncultured Bacilli bacterium | reverse complement strand
AGAGCTTAATTTATTAAGCTCTTTGTTTTTTCATTAACATATACTCTAACTTTCACTTGATCCAGTAATTCATAATTATAAATTTCTTTTGATTTTAATTGTTCTATTAGTTTATCATTAATATCGCGATTCCAATTAAATGAACGATCTTGATGATTCACATAAAAGCTTATATTATTTTCTGTATCATCATAAGAATACATTCTTTTTTTAATAGTGGCACCTTCTACATCATAATAAGTCACATCCATTCTAACTTGATTATCAGATAATGAAGGATCAATAATTATATCTAAATTACCATATATTATATTAGTAGGCATCGTAATGGTTTCTTCATATGTTATTGTTTTTGTTTTAAATTTATCACTTGGAAGTTCATTATAGAACGTAAATCCCATAAAGTAATTAATGGTACCAACCAATCCGATTATGGTAATTACAAAACCAATTACTAAAGATATAAAATGGTATTTCTCTCCTAAAAATAGTAAGTTATATATCATATGACAAAATCCAAAGCTTATAATTAAAATTCCCAATAAAGTAAGCAAAATACTGATCATAGAAACACCATTAAAAATAAAGTAAATAACAATTGCCATAGCCAAAATTAATCCTAAATTAACGCACAAAATTGGGAATAAAATAAACAAGCATACACAAATTTTTAGGAATGTAATCAAAATAGATTTATCAAATGTTTTTGACATAATCTCCCTTTTTTCATTCACTTTACTAGCTATTTGATTTTGTTTTGTTTTTTTATTTTGTATCATTTCCTCGTCGGTAGAAAAATTCCAATATTTTTTAACAAAAGTAATTACAATTAAAATACATACAATAATATAAACTAGTTCAATCAAAATTTGCCAAACTATTTGCAATAATCTAGAGAATGGCAAAAAATCAATTTCTAAAATAGATTCTCCAATTTCTCCTACCATTGAAAATGGAATCTTTAGAATAACTAGTCCTAATAACATAAAAAATATTCTAAATGCAATTTGAATGATATTTTTTGTTGTAAATGTATCAGATTTAGAAACATTATCTGCTACTTCACTAGCAACTTCCGATATTTTCTTAGCTCCTTTTTTAATCAAATTTTCAGTAGTTTCTACAAAATCTTTTGTCTTATCTTTCACTTCTTCTTGATTTTTTTGATATTCTGGATTGATTTTATATGCAGATAATATTTCTTTCGTTAATTCATCAATACTTCCAAACTCTTTTACTGCCTCTTCTTCCGTTTTACCATGTTTAATTTTTTCTTCAATAATATCGCGATATTCATTAATCGTATCTTCTTTTTCTTCCTCATTTAAAATTGCAAGTCGTTTTTCTAACTCTTTTAAGAATTTTTGTTTACTCATTATTTGAACTCTCCTTTATAAATTTTCCTACTGAGTCTGCAAATGTAGACCAGCTTTCTTTTAGTTCAGCAAGTCGCTCTTGACCTAAAACTGTAATTTTATAGTATTTTCGAGGTGGCCCTTCGGTTGATTCTTCTAAATAAGTTTCAGCATATCTTTCATTAGTAAGACGTTTCAAAAGTGGATAAATGGTACCATCATTCACATCTACTACTTTAGACACTTCTTCAATTAGTTCATAACCATACATATCTTTTTTACTAACACATAATAAAACAATCAATTCTAAGACACCTTTTTTAAATTGTGTATTAATATTATCACCTCTCAATATTATTGTATACATACTACTATGTATTGTCAAGTACTATTTAAAAAATAATAGTGATTATTCACTATTATTTTCGTTTTTGCTTTTCAACAGCTTCAAAAATTTCATTTTGAAAACTTGCATATACTTCATTTTGAGCTTGTATTTGTGTTATTTGACTTACTAATTGTTCTTTTTCTTTTTTCACTTGTTCTAACTGTTCTTGTAAAGAAACTACTTCATCTGATAATTGATTATTTTCCGTTAATAAATTAGTATATGTTTTTTGTACTATATTGGATGTAGATTGTGTACATAGTTGATCATTATAGGATTGAATCATATCAATCCATTCAGCATCTAAATTCTCTTTTATTTCCGGAGATAATTGGTCTAATTCAAACAATTCATGTGAATCAATTTTATTTTTGAATTGCACAAATAAATTTTTATATGATTTTAACTGTTCTAGTTTTTGAATATAGCCATTTGTAATAAATTCATGATGACTTATACTATCTACCGAAACCCCAGGAAATAAATTACGGCAAATTTTTAATTTTGTATTTTTCTTCAAACATTGATCTAAGTTCAAACGAGATATTTTTTGGAAGTTATTAACTGGATTTTTTATATTAATTGTAGTTACATAAGTAATCACTTGATTTTGCAATATTTTTCGCAATTTATTATTTTGTGTTTCATCCATTTTAAATAACATACTAGTCATTGGGTAGCAAATATTTCCTTTATCAATTAATCCTAATACAAGTAAATCTCCTTGTAAATTTTTCTTTACAATAAAATAATCACAAGGATAATCTATTTCCTCATCTACTTGATAAATTCTACTTTTATTATATTGACATACAAGTTCAATATCATTTGCAGAAAAATAATTAGTAATCATTTCAAAAATTTCTAGTTTATCACTAATATAATCTGAAAAAATTAATTTAAATGACATATGTCCTTCTTGTACTTGGCGATACACTGTATAGGAATTTTCTAAAAATTCCTTTAAAAGAGGATAGCCTTCCTTATTCTTAAATAAACCGGTTGCTCGTAAATAATCTAAGTTAATGTCGAGTAAATGTCCAATATTTTGCTCACCAAACGTAAATTTAATATTTTGACCAGAGGCTAAATATATTTGATATTCATTATGATACATACTATTTCTTTCATATTCTTTTACCAATTTCATAATCTTCGAAATGAGTTCATCAAACTCACTTTTTGTTTGAATTAATAGCATAAATTCAACTCCTTTAGACAATAAAAAAAGAGGGTGTCCCCCCCTCCGTTTACAAATGGCATACTTGATATTTTCTGCCACTTACAAACTATTTTATGATTTTCCCTTTTTATTCAAAAGACGATATGTATTATAGCATATTATTCTTATTTGTCAAATTTTATCTTTGAAGCATATTTTCATCATGATTGACCTATGATTATTATGAAGGATGTGAATTATGTTGTTACGTTTTATCCGATATTTATTCAAAAACTTAACTGTTTTTACCGCGGCCTATTCCAATCAAATCTTTCCAGACCCTTTGTCAAAAGAAGAGGAAGAAAAATATGTGGAGCTTGCGCAACAAGGAGATCAAAATGCCAGAAATATACTAATTGAACACAATTTGAGATTAGTTGCCCACATTGTAAAAAAATATGAACATAGAAAAGAAGACGTTGATGATTTAATCAGTATTGGAACTATTGGTTTAATTAAAGGTGTAGATAGTTTTTCATACAAACATGGTACACGTATTACTACTTATTGTGCGCGTTGTATTGAAAATGAAATTCTTATGTACTTTAGAAGTGACAAAAAAAACAGCAAAAATATTAGTTTGAATGAACCGGTTGGTTATGACAAAGATGGCAATGAAATTTCTTTTTTAGACATTTTGAAAACACCAAAGCCTGATTTTGCTTTAGATATTCATAATCAAAATAATATTGATTTATTGAAAGAATATTTTAATGTTCTAAACGATAGAGAAAAAGAAATTATTACAAAACGTTATGGTCTAAATAATACCAAAGAAGTCACTCAAAAAGAAATAGCTTCAGAAATGGGTATTTCTAGAAGTTACGTATCACGTATTGAAAAAAGAGCTTTGACTAAAATGTTACGTGAATTTATTAAAAATAAAAATCACACATTTTAAGAGGAAACTCTTTTTTTCATGAAAAAAGAGCCTAAGCTCTAATCCATATATTTACTCATTGATTTCATCATTTGGTTAACTTGCTTTTGACTAGGAGTTCTACCCATTTGTGTCATCATCGCCTTAATCATTTGTTCATTGATTGGTGGATTTTTCTTCATATATTTCTTCATATAATTACGAGCAATGATAAAACCAATGACTGCTCCAATGACAAGTCCAATCACTACTTTTAATATATCCATAAATAAAGCCATATTATCTTCCTCTCTTTTATTATTGTACTAAATTCTACGCATTCTTACAACTATATTATGCCTACTTTTCGATTTCGTTTAGAAAATCATCAATTGTCATAATTTTATCATCAATTGTTTCTAATGAAATATTTTCTTTTTCTATCACTGGTTTTGGTTGTTCAGAATCTACTAATTTTGGTTGTTCAAATACTGCAAGTATCGTTTGTTTTGAGATAGTACTACCTGTTGCATATCTATCTTGAATTGGTAATTCTGTCAATTTACAAGGAATCAATTCATCCTTAGTTTGTAATATAATAGACTCTTTATACCCAATAATAAAACTTTTCAAAATATGATATGGGTTCGTTTTCACATCACGAATGACTTGAATTCCTTTTCTAGCACGTGAAGTTTTTTCAAACTCAGATAATTTAATACGTTTTCCAGTACCTTTTTCCGTTATCACAGTTAAATATTCCATATCTTGATTGAATAAATGTCCTGAAACCACTGTATCATTTTTTAAAGTAATTGCTTTGACTCCACCAGACTTTACACCAGTAATAGGAACCTCCTTTGTTTCATACCATAATCCATAGCCATTATTGGTTGTAATCCAAATGTTATCTTCATTTGCAATCGAAACAGAAACTATTTTATCATTTGATTTTAACTTCATTGCCGTCATTGCTTTAGAATACCTTTGAACTTTGAAATCTTTTAAAGCAGTACGTTTTACCATCCCCTCTTTTGAGAAAATAGTAACAATATCTTCTGTTTCAAATGAATATACTGGGATACTTGCAACAATAGAATCATCAGATGAAACCGTAATATAATTACTAATATGTTTACCAAGTTCTTTCCATTTCATATCTGGAATCTCATATACTGGAACAAATAAATAATTACCACATTCTGTAAATAGAAGAACAGTATCCATCGTAGACATTTTATACACACCTATTACATAGTCCCCATCTTTTACTGTAGTTTCGGTTGATTCATCATAACTACGTAAAGATACACGTTTGATATATCCTTCATTTGTTACTACAACAATACAATCTTCTTTACTAATCATTTTGGTAGTATCAATCTTGATTTCAGTAATTTCATCACGTATCTCTGTTTTTCTTGGAACCGCATATTCATTTCTTACTTTACGCAATTCTTCCTTCATAACTACTTTTAATTTATCTTCAGAATTTAAAATTGCTTCTAAACCTTGAATAATTAAAGTAAGATTTTTTTGTTCTTCTTCTAACGCAGTTACATCCAAATTGGTTAAACGATATAATTGTAACTCTAAAATAGCAGTTGCTTGTTCATCTGAAAAAGCAAATTTTTCTATTAAATTATCTTTTGCATCTGCCTTATTTTTACTAGCGCGTATTGTTTTAATCACATCATCTAAAATAGAAAAACAACGAATTAACCCTTCAACGATATGCATTCTTTTTAAAGCATGATCCAAATCAAAACGAGTTCTTCTAGTAATTACATCTTTTTGATGCGCTATATAAGCATCTAAAATAGGTAAAATACCTAATGTCATTGGTCGTTCATTGACAATTGCGACCATATTATAGTTATATGTGATTTGTAATTCTGTATTTTTTAATAAATAGTTTAATACTAAATCTTTATCAGCATCTTTTTTTAGATCAATTACAATGCGAACTGGTGATTCTCCATCAGATTCATCTCTTACTTCCGCAATTCCTTCTACCTTTTTCTCAATACGGATTTCATCTATTTTTTTACACAATAATGCTTTATTAACATCAAAAGGAATTTCTGTAATTAAAATTTGATCTTTCCCTTTTTCTTTTACAAAATCGATCTTAGAACGAACAACTACTTTCCCACGTCCTGAAGTAAAGGCGTCTATAATTCCATTTTTTCCTTCTACTACTCCCCCAGTTGGAAAATCTGGCCCTTTTATAATTTCTAAAATGGTATCTAATCGACAATTTGGACTATCAATACGTTTGATTGTAGCATCAATGACCTCTCCTAAATTATGTGGTGGAATATTCGTTGCATAACCGGCACTAATTCCATTTGCACCATTCACTAATAAATTTGGAAATTTAGCTGGTAAAACAGTTGGTTCTAATCGTGTATCATCAAAATTCCAAGTCATCACAACTGTATCTTTATCAATATCTTTTAAAAGTTCATTACTGACTTTAGAAAGTCTTGCTTCAGTATAACGCATTGCAGCAGCACCATCGCCATCCATTGAACCGTTATTTCCTTGCATATCAATATAAGGGGTATTCTGTTTCCACCATTGGCTCATACGAACCATGGCATCATAAATACTAGAATCTCCATGTGGATGAAATTTACCCATAATATCTCCTACGCAACGAGCAGATTTTACAGTTGGCTTATCATAAGTATGTTTTTCTTTATACATAGAATATAAGATTCTTCTTTGTACTGGTTTTAATCCATCTCTTACATCTGGCAAAGCACGATCTTGAATAATACTTTTCGCATAACTTCCAAATCGTTCTCCCATAATTTCTTCTAATGAGTAATCGTATATTCTTTTTAATACTGATTCCATACTATCACCTTGTTCATTATAACAAAAAAAAAGGAAATATGCAAAGATTTCCTTTTATATAAAGATATACTGTCTACCCTTATATTACTGATTTATATACTTTTTGATTTGAGCTTTCTGTTTGAAATGATTCCAAGTATGTATAATAGGATGTGACTTTTTCAACCTGGTTATCATGACCTTTACCCATCATACTAACCATTCCTGATAGCACATGCAACAGCGCAATATTTGATTTTTCCATATTTTCACTTTTTGAGTGTTGTTCAAAATACTGATTTAAAGAACTATACTCAGCACATTCCATTAAAGGCTTTTGTGATACTAATATATTTCTAACACTGTTTAAAAGTGTAATATTTCCTATACGATCTGTCATTCCTTTTTCTAATACATTTACATGGTTTATTAAATATTTTATTTTATCTTTTTTTATTTCTGACTCCATTTTAATCTTCCTTTCGCACATAGTATATTATATGATAACTTTTAAAAATAATTTGTCGATTTTTGGCAAAAAAATACCAAACAACAATTTGGTATTATATCATATATATTTTATTTGTCAAATACTAAAATTATCTTCTAAAGAAAATT
>CANQAF010000047.1 GCA_947588975.1 uncultured Bacilli bacterium | reverse complement strand
GGGGTTGTGATAACTGCTATAATTCCTAATATTACGATTACTGCAAGTAACTCAATCAATGTAAATCCTTTTTTCATATTTTCACTCCTTTAGACAATAAAAAGGGGGGATTACCCCCCCCCCGTTTGCAAAAAGCATACTTTATTTTTTCTGCTACTTACAAACTATTCTATAATTGATTTCTATATTTAGATTATCATATTTTATTTACAATTGCAATATTTTGCCAAAAATTGATCACGATATTCCAATATATTATCTTGTTGAATTGCTACACGTAATTCTTCCACCAAACGAATTAAAAAGCGAATATTATGAATAGAAAGCAACCTTCCACCTAAAGATTCATCACAAACAATTAAATGGCGAATATATGCTTTTGAATAATTTTTACAAGTATAACAATCACAATCAGATTCAATCGGTGAAAAATCATCCTTATATTTCGCATTTTTTAAGTTGACTTTACCGTATCGAGTAAATGCATTCCCGTGGCGCGCAATACGTGTTGGCAATACACAGTCAAATAGATCTACGCCACGAATCACCCCTTCTATAATATCAATTGGATCACCCACACCCATTAAATAACGAACCTTATCTTCAGGAATATAAGGAATAGAATAATCTATAGCATGATACATATCCTCTTTAGATTCCCCATCATTAGCTACTCCTCCAATACTATATCCATCAAAATCCATCTTAACGGTTTCAATTGCTGAGTATCTTCTTAAATCTTCATAAGCGCCACCCTGAATAATACCAAACAAGGATTGATTTGGATTATTATGTACCGATTTACCACGTGCTGCCCATCGTAAAGTTCTTTCTACACTATTCTTCAAATATTCATAACTAGCACTTGCTGGTGGACATTCATCAAAACTCATAGCAATATCACTATCTAACTTATTTTGAATTTGTATTGATAATTCAGGTGTTAAAAATAAAGGTTTTCCGTCTAAATGACTTTTAAAGTGGACACCTTCTTCCACAATATCTTTCTTCTTATTTTTAGCAAGTGAAAAAACTTGAAAACCACCACTATCTGTCAAAATAGGGCCATCATAATGCATAAATTGATGTAATCCACCTGCAGCCGCTACAATATCTTCTCCAGGTCGTAACCATAAATGATAAGTGTTTGACAAAATAATTGCACTATGCATTTCTTTCAGTTCCTCTGGTGTTAACGTTTTAACATTGGCAAGTGTTCCCACTGGCATAAACATCGGTGTATCATATGTTCCATAATTGGTATGTAATTTGCCTAGCCTAGCTTTGGTATTTTTTTCTGTTTTTAGTAATTCATATTTTACTTTCATAAAGACACCCCGAATTCATTATACAGAAAATTAAATTATTTGACAATCTAAACAGAAATTTATATAATAAACAAGAATTTACTTTTTAAACTCGAGGGATTTTTATGTATATGAATTATAAAAATTTATTAAAAAAACAAAATGTATTAAGCATAGATACAATGGAAGAATATAAAAGCATTAAAAAAATAGGTACCTATTATCAAACAAAAAATGGACTTCAAGATATTAAAAAAGCAGTATTTACGAACGCACAAATACGATTTGCAGATGCAAAAAGATTCCTTCAACGCAAAAATCATTATTTCCAAAATATTCCACTGTGTCTAAATAATCATACCAAAAAATGGCTACTATTAACAACTATAACATTCCCCAATGATGCACAATTTCTAAATATACTTTCTTACTTTGGCATTTCATTAGAAAATTGTAAAGAATTTAGTAATCAAATAGAAACTTTTATACCACAAATTCCAAATATGAAAGATCCTAATGATGAATTAGAATGGATTTTAGTGGAATATTTAGACATCCACAAGCTACAAGATATTAGGAAGTATTACAATTTAAACAATATGGAAGTCATTATAAATAAAATTTTAGAAATATCTTATATCCATCCAGAATTACTAAACACAAAGCAAAAATAATTTTTCATATGCTATTAAAAAATGCTTGAAACAATGCTTTGCTATTATCATCATCTATAGACTCTGGATGCCATTGAACCCCAATGAAAAACTTTTTACTAGGATCTTCGACTGCCTCAATCACATTGTTATAAGTAGCACTCACTTTTAAATCCGTACCGACGATTTGTTGATGATGACGACTATTTACTATAATCGTTTTTTTATTTAAAATGGAATATAATTTAGAATCCTCTTTAATAGCAATCGGATGAACATAATCCACTAAGTAATAATGATCGTTAGAAACAACATCCATGAGTTTGCCATTATATACACATCCCATTGTTTGCATACCCAAGCAAATTCCTAAAACTGGAATATCATGTTCATACAAATACTTTACTGTTTTTAGATCATAATCATAAAAATCTGTTCCACCTTGTAAAATAACACCATCACACAATGAAATTAAATCAATCATATCCTGATAAGATTCATCTGACATCTTACCTTCATCACAAGTGGGAATGATCCCAATAGGAATACAATCATATTCACAAATTTTATCACTTAACTCACGATTAATTGTAAAACGATCTAAATTTGGTCTTACTAAAACTCCTACTTTCTTTTTCATAATTCCTCCTAGTTCAATATATGCATAAAAATTGATTTTCATAAAAAGAAAAAAGTCCTAAAATTGGACTTTTTCTCTTATATAAGATACTAACTCAGATATTAAAACAATATCCTGTTTCATTGTATCGCGATTACGAACTGTAACGGTTCCCTTTTCTAACGTTTCATCATCAATTGTAATACAATATGGTGTTCCAATCACATCTTGTCTACGATAACGTTTTCCAATATTGCCAGATTCATCATAAGTAACCATAAATTCTTTAGATAATAATTGATAAATTTCATTTGCTTTCTCGCTATGATATTTTTTCACAAGCGGTAAAATCGCAGCTTTATAAGGAGCAAGAAAAGGATGAAAATGCATTACTTCTCTAATAGATGCATCCTCTAAAGTTTCTTCTTGATATGCATTGCATAAATAAGCAAGAACCATTCGATCTGCTCCTAAACTAGGTTCAATTACATAAGGAATATATTTTTCATTGGTTTCTGGATCTAAATATTCCATACTTTGACTAGATACCTTTTGGTGTTGCGTTAAATCATAATCCGTACGACTTGCAACTCCCCATAATTCTCCCCAACCAAATGGAAAAAGATATTCAAAGTCAGTAGTTGCATTACTATAGAAACTTAACTCTTCTGGATCATGATCTCGTAAACGTAATTTATCTGCACACATACCTAAATCCAGTAGCCATTTATGACAATAATCTTTCCAATATTGAAACCAATCAAGTTCTGTTCCTGGCTTACAGAAAAATTCAAGTTCCATTTGCTCAAATTCACGAGTTCTAAAAGTAAAGTTACCTGGTGTAATTTCATTTCGAAAACTCTTACCTACTTGAGCAATTCCAAAAGGTACTTTTAAACGCATAGAGCGTTGTACATTTAAAAAATTAACAAAAATTCCTTGCGCTGTTTCAGGTCTCAAATAAATTGTATTTTTAGCATCTTCAGTAACACCCTGAAATGTTTTGAACATTAGATTAAATTGACGAATATCTGTATAATCTAATGCTCCACAATTTGGGCATACGATATTATGTTCCTTAATATATTCAATTAATTGGTCGTTACTCCATCCACCTGCTTCCATCGTTCCATTGCTTGCATCCTCAATCAATTTATCTGCACGATGACGTGTCTTACATTTTTTACAGTCAATCAAAGGATCTGAGAAAGTAGATAAATGCCCACTTGCTTCCCATGTTTTTGGATTCATTAAAATTGCGCTATCCATACCTACATTGTATGGATTTTCTTGTACAAATCGTTTTAACCATGCTTTTTTAACATTGTTCTTAAGTTCTGCACCTAAAGGACCATAATCCCACGTATTCGCAAGTCCTCCATAAATTTCACTTCCTTGAAAAATAAACCCATATTGTTTACATAAATTCACTAATTTTTCCATTGTAAGATCATTCATACGATTCTCCCTTTCTAAATAAAAAAACTCCTAGATATGTAAGGACGAGTCTCCCCGCGGTTCCACCTTACTTATTCTAGAAGAATCTACTCTTTCTCATATTACTCCGGCTTTCCACACCATCATCGCATTGATACTATCATTTTATTCTAAAATTCGAAAAGAGTCAACTATTTTTCCTCTTATTTTATGGAATTCTTATAATCTTCCAAAAATATTTGATCCGGTTTTTTGCGAAAGATTTGAGCAATTCGTACAGCCATATCATACGATAATTTACGAGATTGATTTTCCAATTGGGAATAAAATGGTTTACTAATTCCCAATTGATCTGCCATATCTTGCATTGTCAATTTTTTCTTTTTTCTTAAGTTCTTTAATGTTTGATACATACTACTCCTCCTACTTCTTATAATTCTATTATAGCATATAGTCTACTATTGGTGTACTGTTTTTTAAAACAATATATGAGAAAATATGAGTAATAAATGGTAATATTTGGAAACTAGGTGATTATATGGTAGGAAATAGAGAATTAATGGAAGAGTATAATGTTTTTTCAAATAATATAAGATTTTATAGGAAAAAAATGCACTATACACAGGAGACATTAGCAGAAAAAGCAGATATTAGTATTTCATATGTGAAACAAATTGAAGCAGGAAAAGAATATAAAAATATATCTTTATCTGTTATGCAAAAATTAGCAAAGACACTAAATGTTAATGTCAAATCTTTATTTACAATAGAAAAAGAGATTTAATATCTCTTTTTATAATGCTACATTATGATAAAGTGTTTGTACATCTTCCACTTCATCTAACATAGTGATTAAACGGTTAAAAATTTCTAAATCTTCACCTGATAATGTGATTTTTTCTTTTGGGAGCATAGTAATTTCATCCATATCAAATTCTACATTTGGAAGTCTATTTTGAATTGTTTCTTTAATCACATATAAATCTTGAGGATTTCCATAAATAATAACTTGATCACCATCTAATTCAATGTCTTCTACATCGACACCAGCACCAATCAAAGTCTCTAAAGCTTCTTCCTCAGATAATCCGCTAAAACTTACAATGCATAAATTATCATATTGAAATGATACACTACCACTCACACCTAATTTACATTTGCACTTATTTAATACAGCTCTTACACTACTAATAGAACGATTTACATTATCTGTTAAACAATCAACTAAAACTGTAGACCCTGCAGGTCCAAACACCTCATAGCGTACTTTATCATAAGTTTCATCCACGCCACTATTTACTTTATCAATTGCTCTTTTAATAATATCAGCAGGAACTTGTTCTTTTTTTGCTTTTTCCATTAAACGTTTCAATGGTGCATTTGATAATGGATCTGTTCCACCTTTTTTTGCAACATCGTAAATTTCCTTAGCATACATTGTATATATTTTTCCACGTGCTGCCCCTGTTTTTTGAATACTAGCTTTTCTAACTTCATAAGCTCTACCCATATGAATTCCTCTTTTCTTGACTTTCTTATTTTACAATATTTTATCCATTTTGACAACTATTGTTTCCTATAAACTGAAAAAGAAAAGCAACAAACGTTGCTTATCCTAAAAATCCAGAACATTTTCCACAATCAATATTACATACTTGACATTCTTCTGAACAAGAATATTGTGGTGTATAAGTATGTTTGTAGATATGACGATTGATTGTGTGTGTGTGAATTGGACATACATGTCTTTGCCCTTTTTTGCTAGACTAATTACTTGCTAAAGCAAACATGTATATTTATCGTTTTATCTTCAAATATTTCAATTCTATCAATTAAATTGATTATTAACTCTCTACTAGGTTCTTTCATGGATAAAAATTTATTAATATACTCGTTAATCATTTTATTTTTAGATTCTTCATTTACATATTCATTAACATTATGATTTAATTCATTATATCTATTTTGCTTGTTATTTAATTCTTGTTCTAATTTCATTTTAACTCTTTCAAATTGTTCTTCAGTAATTGCCTTATTCAACTTATCAATATAAATAATATCTAAATTATCATTAATTTGTTTTATATCATTCATTAATAAATCTATTTCTTTTTTTTCATTAGTTTTATTATCTTCTTTTAAATTATTTAAAACATTATTTTTAATTCTATCCTTATTAATATAGTTTAAACACATTTCAGTTAAAGATTTTATAATTGCTTTTTCTAACTCATCATAATTATTAGAATGAGTAGTACATAGTTTTTGTTTCATGTAAGTTCTATAATAATTGCAAATTGTATAACATCTACTATCTTTTTTTCTTCTAGAAGTAATTGATATTCGGTGGCCACAATCTCCACAGTATAATAATCCATCTAGTAAATGATTATCTTTTTTTTCATTTCTTCCTTTATTTTTAGGTATTCTTTTTTGTGCCTCATAAAAAGTATTTTTGTCAATAATTGCTTCATGCGTACTCTCCACAACTATATAATCTTTAGGATTATTCTTAACAACCTTTTTTACCTTATAATTTACTTTACTTCTTCTATTTTGAACTAAGTCACCTATATACATTCTATTTGTCAAAATATCTCTTATAGTTTTTGCATTCCACTCTCCATACCTTAAATTATAATGACTTTTCCATTCGAAGCTATAATACTGTGCAGGAGTCTTTACTTTTTCATTCGTTAACTTTTTGGCAATTTCAAAGAATGATAAGCCGTCTAAACACATATCAAATATTCTTTTAACAATATATGCCTGTTCAATATTCACTACTAAATGATTTTTGTTATCTTTATCTTGATCATATCCAAATGGAGTTCTACCTCCTACCCATTTACCTTCTTTCATTTTAGCTTTTAAACTAGATTTTATCTTTTTTGAAATATCTTTAGCATACATATCATTCATTATAGCTTTAAATGGTGCAATATCATTATTAGAACTGTCTAAAAAGGTATCTATGTTATCAGTGACTGCAATATATCTAACATTATGCTCTGGAAAATATTTTTCTATTAAATTTCCTGTCCCAATATAATCTCTACCAAGTCTTGACATATCCTTAGTAATAACCATATTAATTTTACCTAATTCTATATCATTAAGTAATCTATTAAAATCTGGTCTATCAAAATTAGTGCCAGAATATCCATCATCAATATAAATATCATAAACTCTTAAATTATTCTCTTTCACATACTGAAGTAATAAACTTTTTTGATTTGTAATACTTTCACTCATCTCAGTCTTATCATCATCTTCCCTTGATAATCTTATATAAAGTCCAACATTATATATCTTATTTAAACTCTCTAACAACTTTTACTCCTCTCTTGAGATAAATAAGTACATGATGATGGTACC
>CANQAF010000046.1 GCA_947588975.1 uncultured Bacilli bacterium | reverse complement strand
TTGAGTTTCTGCTTTTTCTTTTACTACAATTGTTCTAGTGAGTGTATCGGTAAAGTCATTATAGGCAATAGAATATGTAATGGTATAAGTTTCTGCTTTATCTGTATTCATTTCATTTACTGCAATTTCTTTACCAGCACTATTTTTAATTGTTCTTTTAATTGTTGCTTTATTTGTTACATTTGTTAAATCTGCTAATACTGTAACAGCAGGAGACGGATCCACATACATTTTATCACCAACATAAAGTGTAATTGTTTTTTCTCCAATTAATTCAGTTGTAATAACAGCTTTAACATTTGTTAAGGAAATTTTTGTTTCTGCACCCGTACTTGCATTTGCTTTAAAAATAGTATATGCAGTTTTTACAACGTAGGTAGTTGGTGAATTGGTAGTAAGTGGAATATCAATGGTAGGTTTATTTACTTCTTTGATTAAAGTTAATTCTCCTTTTTCATTTTTAGAATAAACTTGGTATATTACTGTTCCTAGTTGAGCAGCATTTTCATTTTTACGATTATTAATTAATTGATTGATTCCATTTTCACTACTAGCAATACTTCTTGCCCATGCGTTAATCGTTTCATCACTAATCGCAGAAGGCTTTACTTCATCCCATGTTAATGTAAGTACATTATTTTTGATAGATGATTTTAAATTTTTTACATTTTCTAAAGTGTTATAACGATCAGATACTTCAGTAGGTTCTGTACCTTGTTTAAATAATGCCGTTGTTCGCATATTTGCAGGAGTGTATTGACTTGGAAGTTTTTCAGGATTTGTTCCTACTTCAATTTCTACTTCTACAACACCTGCTGGTCTCGTCCAACTTGTTCCAGTTTTGAAGATACCTTTACCAACTGTTTGGAACAATTTTCTATGCTCAGGTGTATATGAATTACTTGAGTAGGTACATGTTTGATCCCAAGGCATATATCCATACCAAACAGAAATTGCGTAATCTGGAGATACACCGTTTACCCATAAATCATTGATGTAGTCCCCTGCAAAATTAGGGCATATGTTAAATACTGATTGAGGATAGTTAGTTGTTCCTGTTTTCGCACCATAAGTGACTCCAGGAATATTTGCTTGCCCATATAATCCACCTTTTGCTGAACTTTGTAATAAATCTGTCAT
This sequence comes from uncultured Bacilli bacterium, assembly GCA_947588975.1. Lineage (GTDB taxonomy): Bacteria > Bacillota_I > Bacilli_A > RF39 > UBA660 > UBA5026. The sequence continues at coordinate 7,118 of CANQAF010000046.1, read as the reverse complement.
CATATATGCTGTTTCTTCACTCATCACTCTTGTTTTTGTAATTTGCTTTTCAATTACTTCTTTAGTATTACGGTCAATAATTTTTGTGTAACTGTGTGGTGTTATATAGTATCCACCATTTCCAAATGTTGCATAGGCTGCTGCCATGGTAAGTGGGGATTCCCCATTATATCCTCCAATTGCATGTGCTTCATGAATTGTTCCATCTGCGCCAACTTCAGGACTAAGTCCTACACTTGTTACAAAATTTTTAATATTTGAATTTTTATTCAGTTGAAATGCTTTTAACGCTGGAATATTACGAGATTGTGATAAAGCATCTCGTAAGGTAAGAAGACCATTATATTTCCTATCCCAGTTGTTGATTCGTGTACCATTCGAATATGCATATTCTTCATCCATAAATAATTTAGCTGTAGACCAGTTTTCATATTCAATTCCAGGAGCATAATCATATAATGGTTTTGAAGTAGATCCGATTTGTTGATTCAGTTTTGTTGCCATATTTAAATCTCTTGGTCCACTCCAATGACGGCCACCACCAACAGCAACTAAGGCACCAGTTTTTACATCAATAACTGCAATACCTGCATCAACCATATCATTTTCCCATGCATAAGTTTCTCCTGACATGATGTGATTAATATATTGTTGTTTTTCTGCATCCATTGTTGTATATATTTCCATTGGGTAAGAGTATGGATCGTGTCCTGTATCTGCTAGTACCTCATCGGCAACAGTAGCGATAAAGAAGCGATAATCTTCAGAAACAGAATTTGATCCTTGATATAATAACTTATCTACTGTCATTGCTTCAGCGGCTTTTCTTTCTTCTGATGTAATATATCCGTGACGTTCCATTAAGTATAATACGGTTTTTCTTCTTGCTTCAGCGTCGTCAGGATATAAATTTGGATCAAATGCATTTGGAGCTTGAAAAAGTCCAGCGATCAAAGCAGCTTCTGCTAAATTAATATCTTTTGCAGACTTTCCAAAGTAAGTTAAACAAGCTTGCTCTACTCCCCATGCTCCACTACCTAAATATGGAGCATTGACATAAAATTCTAATATTGCTTCTTTTGTATATTTTTTTTCAATTTGATAGATGGATAGATAAATATCTGTGAATTTTCTAGTGATGGTTTGCTTTGTAGAAGTAAAGTTATTTTTTGCTACTTGCATTGTAATAGTAGAAGCACCACCACCATGGTGTGTTAATACTTGTTGAATACTAGCTTTTAAGAATCTAGGTAGATCAAAACCATTATGTTGAAAATAGCGTGAATCTTCTGTTGCAACAATGGCATCTATTAATACTTCTGGTAATTGATCATAAGAAATTTTTTCTCTTTTTTCAGTTCCTAGTTTTGCGTAAATTGTTCCATCTGCTGTATAAAGAATGGAAGATTCTTGACGATATAAGTTGTCTGGATCAAATTTAGGAGCATTTTTTACGATGTAGTAAGCAAAGTAAATACAAGCCGCAATTATTAATAGTACAAAGGATAAAAGAATAATAAGAATAATTTTAAATATTTTTTTCCTTCTTTTCTTTTTTTCACTAGGATTTTTCTTTTTAGATGAACTTGGCTGACTTTTTATATTATTTTTAAAGTTACTCCTTTTTCTTTTTCTAGTTTGTAAAAAGTAAGGTAAAAATATTAGTAAATCTGCCACTCCAATGATGATGAGAGATAATATCCAACCGACTGCCAAACATCCTGCTCCAAATGCAATGAGACTGACAATCAATATTACTATATTTTCTTTATCTTTTAGTATTTTGTTCATAAGGTCCTCCTTCAAAATAAATATCATCTACAATTGATAAATAATCTATTCTTGGTTTTAATTTCTCTATTATTAAATATCCATGTTCTTTGAAATAAGATATTGGGATAGATTTTTGATTGGTTTGTTCCATAAATTCGAATAACGTATTTCCTTTTAGTAAATATGTTTCATTCCTTTTAGAAAAGCGAATGATAAAAAATCCAATTCCACCATGTTTAATAATTTGTTTTAAATGTGTTATTTGGTGAGAATGAATATTTGATAGTGGAAATCTATCTTTTTGTGTTTCTTTTGCCTCAAAATCAATGTATTTTCCACGATAAATACCATTGTAATCAGTTGTAGAAGGAGTTTTAAAGAATGCTTCTTTAATAATTGCTTCTTTTCTACTTGGGTAATCTACTTTTGTAATGGTAATTGGCGTTGGTTTTTTGTATATGACAGCAATATCTTCTTCACGATAATAGTTATTTGTGATATTGATATCTTCTTCTAAAGACATACCACGGTTCCCATAGTGAATCGTTTTTTTTATGTTGTTTTTAATACCCATGGGATATTTCATATCATCACCAATATCATTATACTATAAAAAATATCAATTTACTATAAAAAACCATCAATCTTGATTCTTTTTTTTTCTAGTTTTGTCGAATTGATTTTTTAAAACGTTATTTTATGTTAAAGTGCATTTAGAGGTGAATAGGATGAATGATATCAAAAGACTAAATCGTATGTATGATGAAATGATGAATGATTTAAAATATAGTAAAATTGCGGCTTTTACTAAGCAGTTACAAACAAAGGAGATTGCAAAAAAAGAAACTATGCTTCAACTGTAGTTTCTTTTTTGCTCTTTTTGATATCCATAATGACAGGTAAAATTATTGGCTTTCTACCTGTTTTTTCATATGCATAAGCAGATAATTCAGAAATAATTTCTTGTTTAATATCGCTATAATTGACAGGTGGCGCTAATTTAGAAAGAATGGCATTTTTACAAATATCTTCCAAGTCTTTCAATAATTCTTCATTTTCGTTGACTAAAACAAATCCCCTTGTTGTGATATTGACTTTTCCAAGTAACTTCGTTGCTTTAGTATCAATGTTAGCGATGACAACAATAATTCCATCATTTGCCATAATTTTTCTATCTTTTATGACAGCTGCACCGACATCTCCTATACGATTTCCGTCAACGTAGATATCTCCTGCAGGAATCATACCTGCTTTTTTAATTGTCCCTTTATACATGGATAATACTTCACCATTTTCTAGGATAAAGGTATTTTCCTTTGGAATACCACAGACAACTCCTAAATCGGCATGTTGTTTTAACATTCGGTATTCACCATGAAATGGCATGAGGTATTTTGGGTTGATCAGTCGGATCATAAGTTTTAATTCTTCTTGATAAGCATGTCCAGAAGTATGAATATCACCTAATGAAGTATTGGTATATACATCGACTCCTTGTAAGTAAAGTTTATTAATCGTTCTAGAGATACTTAATGCATTTCCAGGAATTGCAGAAGATGAGAAAATTACTGTATCATCTGGTTGTAGTTTAATAGAACGATGAATACCATTTGCAATGCGGGATAAAGCTGCTAATGGTTCTCCTTGACTTCCAGTGCATAATAAACAAACTTGATTTGGTGGAAGATGATTGGCTTCTTCAGGTGTAATGAACACTTCTTTATGTTTAATATATCCACCTTGAATAGAGATTTCAATATTATTTTCCATACTACGTCCAAATGTTGCAATTTTTCTTCCATTCTTTTTGCAAGTATCAACAATATGTTTTAAACGGTAGATATTAGATGCAAATGTTGCAATAATAATACGTCCGTTTTTACGTCTAAAAATTTCTTGTAAGGCACTATCTACACGTGATTCACTAGCACTTACTCCTTCATTTAATGCATTGGTACTATCGCTTAATAAAAGTGTAACACCCCTTTTTCCAATCGCAGCCATTTTATGAATGTTGGCAATAGGTCCAATTGGTGTTAAATCAAATTTAAAGTCACCTGTTGTTACAATTGTACCATTTGGGGTTGTAATACAAATTCCATGTGAATCTGGAATGGAATGAGTTGTTCTAAAAAATTCTACTTCGATATTTTTAAATTTTACTTTTGTTTTTTCATCATAAACAATGATGTTTTTGTATTGAATATTTTTATCTTCTAATTTCTTTTTAATTAACCCTACTGCTTGATTTGGAGAATAAATAACGGGAATATTTACCGTTTGTAATAAAAAGGGAATTCCACCGATATGATCTTCATGACCATGTGTAATAAATAAAGCTTTTATTTTAGATTCATTTTTTTTCAAAAATGAGAAATCAGGAATGACATAGTCAACTCCCATTAACTCTCCTTCAGGGAAAGTAATACCCGCATCTGTTATAATAAGTTCATTATTATGCATTACACAATACATATTTTTTCCGACTTCACCAAGGCCACCTAAAGCAAATATTTTTGTGTCCTCGTTGTTAAAAATTTTCATTTGAAACTCCTTTCTTCATAAATTTGAAATTTAACTATAATATTATAACGTTTTTTTTTAAATTTGTAAATGCCTGAAACTCTAAAAATAAATTCATACTTCCGATCAGTTAGTTCTTGCAGTTTTGTAGAAATTTTTGTAAAATAATATTGATATAAGAATAGAAAAGAGGGCCATATGTTGAATTCATATAATTCTAACCTAAATGAAAATTTAAAAAATACATTATCTCCTGATATGTTGGCAAAAATAGATGCTTATTTTCGCGCTGCCAATTATTTGTCAGTTGGCCAACTTTATTTATTAGATAATCCATTATTACGTGAACCTTTAAAAAGAGAGCATATCAAAAGAAAAATTGTAGGACATTGGGGAACTGTTCCAGGACAAAATTTTATTTATGTGCATTTGAATCGAGTTATTAAAAAATATGATTTAAATATGATTTATGTATCTGGTCCTGGGCATGGTGGGAATGCTGTAGTTGCAAACACTTATCTAGAAGGTACCTATAGTGAGATATATCCAGATGTCAGTGAAGATTTGGATGGAATGAAAAAATTATTTAAACAATTTTCTTTCCCAGGAGGGATTTCAAGCCATGCAGCACCAGAAACTCCAGGCTCTATCAATGAAGGTGGAGAATTAGGTTATTCTTTAGCTCATTCTTTTGGCGCTGTTTTTGATAATCCAGATTTAATTGTTGCTTGTGTAGTTGGGGATGGCGAAGCAGAAACTGGACCACTCGCCACTTCATGGCAATCCAATAAATTTTTAAATCCTATCACAGATGGTGCTGTACTTCCTATTCTACATTTAAATGGGTACAAGATTAGTAACCCTACAATATTTTCTCGAATTTCTATGGAAGAATCTCGAAAATTTTTTGAAGGATGTGGGTGGAAACCTTATTATGTAGAAGGGGACGATCCAATCGTTATGCATGAAAAGATGGCAACTGTTATGGATCAAGTAATTACAGATATTAAACGAATTCAAGCACATGCTCGTACAACTGGGGATACAACACGTCCAATGTGGCCAATGATTATCTTTCGTTCTCCAAAAGGTTGGACAGGGCCTAAAATAGTGGATGAGAAAGAAATAGAGGGTACTTTCCGTGCTCATCAAGTTCCAATTGCTATGGATAAAGAGGAACATATTGCCCAGTTAGAAGCATGGCTTAAAAGTTATCATCCAGAAGAGTTATTCGATGAAAATGGAAGCTTGCGTCCTGAATTAAAGGAATTGGCTCCTAAAGGAATTCATCGTATGGGAGCTAACCCACATGCAAATGGGGGATTGTTACTAAAAGAATTAAGAGTTCCTGATTTTAGAAGATATGAAGTATATATTCCAGAACCTGGTGCCGTAGAAGCACAAGATATGATGGTTTTGGGTAATTTTGTTCGTGATATCTTTTTGTTGAATCAAGAAAATCGTAATTTTCGTATTTTTGGACCAGATGAAACTTTGTCGAATCGATTAAATAAGGTATTCGAAGCTACTACTCGTGCATGGAATGGTTCTTATAAAAATAATGATGAATTTTTATCTCCAAATGGAAGAGTTATGGATTCTATGCTAAGTGAACATTTATGTGAAGGTTGGTTAGAAGGTTATTTATTGACCGGTCGTCATGGCTTTTTTGCAAGTTACGAAGCATTTATTCGTATTATTGATTCTATGGTAAGTCAGCATGCCAAATGGTTAAAGGTAACGAAAGAGCTTCCTTGGCGTCAAGAAATTGCTTCATTAAATTATGTGTTATCTTCTAATGTTTGGCAACAAGATCATAATGGCTATACACATCAAGATCCAGGATTTTTAGATCATGTAACCAATAAAAAAGCTGATATTGTTCGTATGTATTTACCACCAGATGCGAATTGTTTACTCTCTGTATTTGATCATTGTATTCGTAGTAAAAATTATGTGAATGTGATTATAGCTTCCAAACATCCAAGACCTCAATGGTTAACAATGGAACAAGCAGTAAAACATTGTACACAAGGAATTGGTATTTGGCAATGGGCAAGCAATGATCAAGGATGCGAACCAGATATTGTGTTAGCGACTTGTGGAGATACTCCTACGTTGGAAGGACTTGCTGCAGTCACAATTATGCATCAATATCTTCCAGAAATCAAAATTCGCTTTATTAATGTAGTGGATTTAATGAAACTTTTACCAAATGAAGAACATCCTCATGGTTTAAGTCATGAAGATTATGATGAATTGTTTACTAAAAATAAACCAATTGTATTTGTTTACCATGGATATCAGTCTTTAATTCATGAACTTTTATATCATCGTCATAATCGTAATTTGCATGTATGCGGTTATCAAGAAGAAGGAACAATTACAACTCCATTTGACATGCGTGTTCAAAATGAAATCGATCGTTATCATTTAGTAATGGATATGGTAAAACGATTGCCACAACTTGGGAATCGTGGTGCATATGTTTTTCAAATGATGAGAGATAAATTAGTCGAACATAAGCAATATATTAAGGAATATGGAGAAGATATGCCAGAGGTAAAAGATTGGAAATGGAAAAGTCTTCAACAAAATATTGTAAATCAAAACAATATATGATAAGATAAATATGTCAAATCAATCATAGAATAGTTTGTGATGAGCAGAAAATATGAAGTATGCTTTTTGCAAACGGGGGGGGGTAATCCCCTCTTTTTTTATTGTCTAAAGGAGTGAAGAAAAATGAAAAAAGGATTTACATTGATTGAGTTACTAGCAGTAATCGTAATATTAGGAATTATAGCAGTTATCACAACCCC
>CANQAF010000045.1 GCA_947588975.1 uncultured Bacilli bacterium | reverse complement strand
TATATACCAACATTCTATTATAAGAGATATCAAGAGGATGGATATGAATATATTCTAATTAGTAATAAAAATCTAGAAGGATATACAAGAAGTGAAGCATTTTCGATAGGAAGATATACGATGTCACTAGGAGAAGATGACAAAGTTCATAGTAAAAGTGGAGTAAAACCATTAGTAAATAAAACAATAACAGAATTCAGAAACGAAGCAAAGAAACTAGGATCAGAATTCAGTCAATTAGATTACCATTATTTTATAATACAATTACTATACTTAGTAGAATATGCGGATTATAATGCTCAAACTAAATTAGGAAAAGGATATACTGATCGTAGTAATACTGCAGCAAATACAAGTGGAGAATGTAATTCATTAGGAATGAAATCAGGGACTTTAAATGATGATGAAAAACATTCCATGATTTATCGAGGAATGGAAGATATTTATGGAAATATATGGCAATATGTAGATGGAGTTAATATTAAAAATAATAAAGCTTATGTATGCTATGATCCAAGCCAATATCAATCCGATAAATTTGATGGATGTTACAAAGAGGTAGGATATACAAATGCAACTATTGGAGGTAAATATATAAAAAAACTAGGGTATGATAAAAATAATCCATTAATTGGATTACCAACAGAAGTAGAAGCATCAGGAGCTACGTATATTTCAGATTATTATTGGCAAAATTCTGGACAATACATTATGCTTATTGGTGGGGGTAGAACTGACATTGACCGTGCCGGATTATGGTGTCTTGGATTGCAAGATCCTTCTTCAAATAAATCAGATTTGCTTAGTGCACGACTTATAAGATATTAGTAAAAGAGAATCTTGATATAAGATTCTTTTTGTATATAGATGAGTAGCATTCCTCGCATATAAACATATGGTATTATTAGGGGTGAATATATGAATTTTGACTATCATTTTGGAAATAAATACTATGAATATTATTATCCAATTGGAATTCAAAATACAGAATATCAAATTATGGCTCCAGAACAATCACAACCTGAACAACCTGGTATGGAATATTTAATGACACCGAGGCCTGTTTTTGATAATCCAAATTATATAGGAAGCGGTAAACTTAAAGGAAAAGTAGCGATTATTACAGGTGGGGATAGCGGCTTAGGACGTGCTGCTGCTGTTGCATTTGCGAAAGAAGGAGCTAAATTAGTAATACCTTATTATAATGAACATCGAGATGCAAATGAAACAAAAGAATATATTGAACATTTGGGTGGAGAGTGTATTTTATTATCAGGTGATATTTCTGATATCTGTTTTTGTAAGCAAATAGTAAGTGAAACGCTGAAAAACTATGGAAAAATTGACATTTTAGTTAACAATGCTGGTGTTCAGTATCAACAAGATGAATTAACTTCTATTAGTGATGAGCAATTTGATCATACAATGAAAGTAAATGTATATGGTATGTTTTATTTAACAAGAGAAGTTTTACCATATTTGCAATCAGGAGCTTCAATTATTAATTTAAGCTCAGTAACTGCTTTTGCAGGAGAACCACAGTTAATTGATTATGTTACGACAAAAGGCGCAATTGTGGGATTTACTCGTTCTCTAGCTAGAAATTTAGCGTTAAAAAATATTAGAGTCAATGCAATCGCACCAGGATTCTTTTGGACACCATTACAACCTGCTTGTTGGGTAAAAGAAAAAATACCATCATTAGGCGCAGACGCAGCCATGGCAAGAGGCGCAATGCCATATGAATTGGCTCCAACCTTTGTATTTCTGGCGTCTGATGATTCTAGTTACGTAACTGGTCAAGTTATTCATAATAATGGTGGTCAGGTTATGGGATAAAAAAAGATATTTTTTAAGATATCTTTTTTTTAATTTCTTTTTTTATAGTAGATTTTATTTTTGATTGTATTTTCTTTCTCTTTTTTGGAAAAATAAGATAGATGATGACTACAATCATAATGGCAAGTGCCAAGTAAAAATAGAAATTATCTTTTTCTTCCGTACTCCACATACCAACCTGATTTTGTTTTGCAATCTCTTCAGCTTGCTCTAAAATAGAAGTATATTTATAATTGTCATATAAATAGGCAACCTCACCTAGACCATTTTCAATAATTTCTTCTTGTAATAAATGATCATCTACAAATACCCAAACTAAATGACGTTGGTATTTATCTAATTTTTCAGAATTAGGATCATATTCAATTTCAATTGTTTTTGCTTTTTTCAATAGAGAACAAGTAAATTCGCTTGCTTCTTTTCCATAGGCTTCAATTTTGTTTGTAGATTCGGGTGTATCAATTGCTAGAAAACGAGTTTTAATTTTTTCATCATTGACATTAAACCATGCCGTATCCCCGTCTACACATTGATTTAAAGTAACAGCTATTTTTTCTTCTGCCCCTATTTGTATAGGTATCAATAAAAGTAAACTAAACATAATTATTCCATATTTTTTCATATTATCATCTCTCTATTATTATAGTATAAAAAATCTTTACATACAAATAAAAATTTGCTATAATACCAAAGGTTATGAGGAAGTGTAAATATGAAAAATATAAGAAATATCGCAATTATTGCCCATGTTGACCATGGAAAAACAACATTAGTAGATCAACTATTAAAACAATCCGGAACATTTCGTAGCAATGAACAAGTAGAAGAAAGAGCAATGGACAGTAATGATATTGAAAGAGAAAGAGGAATTACCATCCTAGCAAAAACTACAGCAATTGATTATAAAGGATACCGTATTAATATATTAGATACACCAGGACATGCGGATTTTGGTGGAGAAGTAGAGCGTATTATGAATATGGTAGACGGTGTTTTATTAGTAGTAGATGCCTATGAAGGAACGATGCCACAAACGCGATTTGTGCTAAAAAAAGCGTTAGATGCAGGTGTTACACCTATTTTGGTTGTTAATAAAATCGATAAATCAACAGCTCGTCCATTACAAGTGGTAGATGAAGTTTTAGATTTATTTATTGAATTAGGCGCTGATGAAAATCAATTGGAATTTCCAGTTGTTTATGCATCTGCAATTGCAGGTACATCTAGTTTAGATCCTGACGTAACAACACAGAAACCAACTATGGATCCAATTTTAGATTTAATCATTGAACATATTCCAGAACCTCGAGTAAGTGAAGGTTCATTACAGTTCCAACCAGCATTATTAGATTATAATGATTTTGTTGGAAGAATTGGAATTGGCGTTGTAAAACGCGGTAAAATGAAAGTGAATGAAATGGTCTCTTGTATGCGCTTAGATGGCAGTATAAAACAGTTCCGAATTCAAAAGATGTTTGGATACTTTGGACTAAAACGTATTGAAATTGAAGAAGCAAATGCTGGAGATATCGTTGCAATTGCGGGACTTCCAGATATTAGTGTTGGAGAAACTGTTTGCGAAATAGGTAAAGAAGAGGCACTTCCAATCTTACGTATTGACGAACCTACATTACAAATGACATTTGGTGTAAACACCTCACCATTTGTAGGTAGAGAGGGAAAACTAGTAACTGCTAGAAAAATTGAAGAAAGACTACAAAAAGAAACAGAACGTGATGTATCATTAAGAGTACGTCCAAATGATAATGAATCATTTATTGTATCTGGACGTGGAGAGTTACACTTATCTATTTTAATTGAAAATATGCGTAGAGAAGGATTTGAATTACAAGTATCTAAACCTGAAGTTATTGTAAAAGAAATAGATGGTGTACTATCAGAACCATTTGAAGATGTTCAAATTGATGTACCAGAGGAATATGTGGGAAGTGTGATTGAAGCACTTGGAAATCGTGAAGGTACTATGGAACATATGAGTAATCAAGACGGACAGGCTAGATTATTATATACAATCCCATCCCGTGGATTAATTGGATTTTCTACTGAATTTATGACTATGACTAAAGGTTATGGTATGATTAGCCATACTTTTAAAGAATACCGTAAAATGGCAAGTGGAAAAGTGGGAGAGAGAAAATTAGGCGTTTTAGTTTCTATGGAAAACGGAAAATCTACTGCATATGCCTTAGGTCAATTAGAAGATAGAGGTGTTATGTTTATTGAACCTGGTGTTGAGGTTTATGAAGGTATGATTGTTGGTGAACATAGTCACGATAATGATCTTGCAGTGAACGTAGTAAAGGGAAAGAATCTAACAAATACAAGAAGTGCAGGAAAAGATCATACTGTGGTATTAAAACGCCCTAGGTTGATGAGCCTTGAATATTGTCTAGACTATATCAATAGTGACGAATTAGTTGAAGTTACACCATTAAATTTTAGACTTCGCAAAAAAATATTGAATACTACAGAACGAAAGAAATATGATAGTAGAAAGTAATATTTCTTTTTTTACGGAATAGAGGAGAACATAAATGACAACGAATAACGAGATTCCATCGGAATCGGAACAACAAGTAATTGATCAATTAAAAAATACAAAGGAAAACATTATTTTGACCAGTTCCATTTTTGGATTACCTGAAGCATATTTAAAAGAATATATGAAACAAAGTAGTGCTAACACAATAATTACTATAACAGAAATGAAAGAAATGCACCCACAATTGATGTGGCAATTTACCTCATATATGGAGTCTGTTTTGGTATTGGATTTTTGTAGACAATTACAAGATCGAAAAATGAAAATTACACAATTAAAAAAGATAGAAAAAAATATACTACACAATCAAACTGCATTTATGATGGGAAAACAACCCGCAGGGCATAAGAAGAACCAGGAACTGTTAGATGGTATTTTTGAAATTGTGGAAAATTTATATGATTGGGAATGGATTATTCTTAACTATGATAAACCGATGTTAAATAGTGAAATAATTCAAAAAGGTATGCATGAGAATATGCCATCAGGGCAAATGAAGCATGGGCCTATGAGAGTACTTTTATCTGCATATGATGAACAATTAAAAAATGTTACTACTTGGAATGATCAGTTTCAAGTAATCACCATTCCAGAAAAAATTACATATGAGCAGGTATATAATGAAGCTTTGACTATTTTATATAATTTATACCCAAAATTGTATGCATATAAAGACAAAATTAAGCATGCGTTAACATGCTTAGAATTGAAAAAAATATTTGATCAGGAAAACTTATCTGCAAGTATTTTTATGGAGGGAATCAGAAAATTTTATGAAGCATATAGTTGCATATGTACTAGCGGATGTTTATTAACAGATATTGAAATAATTGTATTAATTCAAGATTATATTGAAAGGGTAATGAATGAACAAAAACATATTAAAATAAAAAAGCCAAAATTATATATTTAATTTTGGCTTTTTTTATTCTTCATCAAAGAAACATTTAATATTAACTCCTAATACTGTTGCAATTTGTTCTAAAGTGTCTATTGATATTGTTTGATATGTAATAGACTCTAATTTTCCAATAAAACTATCACTTAATAATAGTTGCTCTGCTAATTCTCTTTGTGTTAAACCTTTTTGTTTTCTATATTTTTTAATATTTTTCCCTATTACATTATAAATATTTGTTTGTTTACTCGTCATATACCTCACCCACTTTATTTTCTCATACAAATTAATAAAATATTATAGACTAATAGTCTATTTTTTGATATATTAAGATAGGTGATAATATGTACGATATGGGAAAATTAAAAACACTTAGAAAGCAGAAAGGCATTACAATTTATGATATGGCTAAGCAATTATCCATTACACCTTCATTTTATTCACAAATTGAAAACTGTAAAAGAAGACTTTTTTACGATACAGCAGTCAAAATCAGTTTGATATTGAAAGTAACACCTGATATATTATTTTTTCTAAAAGAGTCATAGACTCTTTTTAATTTCATCAATTTCTTGTTGCATCGCCTGTACCATCTTTTGTAACATAGCAACTGTTTCTGTGGGGGTAGGTGAAGTTTGGCTTGTAGTACCTTGTGTACGTTCCATCTGTACTTGTTTGTAATACGCATTGGTACACAGCACTTGAGCCGTTAACATAAGCCAGTTTCCTAGAGCATTTTGCTCATTTGCTGTCATATCATCAATGAGTATATATCCTACAATTACTGCACTAAAGGAAAATACTTTGGGAGAAACATCTGGTATAATACGCATATGATCCCTCCCTATAACAATATATGAATGTCATTAGATACTTCATAACTTAAAAGAACTCTTTTTTAAGAGTTCTTTGTTTGCATTTCTAAATAATAATTGCGCAATTCTTTGAAACGTTGATAATGAATAATTTCTCTTTGTCTTAAGAATGAAAGTGGTCCTAAAATGTCAGGGTCATTTGTCATGTCCATTAGATGTTCATAAGTTGCACGTGCTCTTTGCTCAGCTGCCATATCACTTTCAATATTAGCAATTGGATCTCCAGCGGTCTTGATATAGGCCATTGTAAATGGATTTCCAAAGGAATCAGATGGGAACAAATCGACGCCAAATTGGGCATAACTAGGTCCTAGACCAGCGGCTTCTAATTCTTCCACAGTAGCGCCATTCATTAATTGATATAACATTGTTGAAATGATTTCAACATGAGCTAATTCTTCAGTACCTATATCTGTTAATAGTGCTTTTCCTTTTTCGTCAGGCATTGTATATCTTTGATTTAAATATTGCCAAGCAGCTGATAGTTCTCCAGCAGGGCCTCCATATTGTGTTAAAATATACCTTGCCATACGGAGATCTTTATTTTTAATATTTACTGGATATTCTAACTTTTTCTTATAAATCCACATAATTTTACCTCCTTATTGATTTTCCCATGGCCATGGGCGGTTATCCCAAGCCCATGGATATGTGTTAGATGCATCACTATCCACTAAAATAGGCCCATATTTACTTTCATATTCAGATCTTACTTGATCTGCTTCCATACGATATTGATTAAATAATGCGATCATATCTTTATCATTTGGATAATTATCTAAGTATAAATTTATATCAATAGTAGCGAATGAAAGTGCATCTAAGTAAATTAGTAATTGATCTTTTTCACTCATTGCAGTTAAATCCATAGGTTGTTCGAATTTATACCAATTATACAGATTTGGAAACATATTTCCACGAATAAATCCTTGATATGGATCATAAAGTGATGATGGATTAGCATCTTCTGCATAATATGGTTGATTAAAATTCATATTATTGTAATAATTGAAATTTCTATCTTGGTAACTATACATAAACTTTTCCCCTTTCACCTTATCATATGGTTTTTTATCTAGCATGTATGGGTATCTAACCAATATGTAATGTTCGAACATTATTTTTTATGATTGGGACAACTTTCAATCATTTAAAGATATCCTATTGTAAAATCTTCAAAAAAGGGTTTAATTAAAAAATTCGCTAATAGTATACAAATATAGTAAGGTTGTGTGGTGTATGATACATTATATAGTGTGTGATGATAAATCTTTATTTAGAGATAAAATAGTAGAAGTGATAGACCGTGTTATGATGCATAATAACATAGAATATGAAACATATTTATTTGATCGTTATGACAAAAAATTTTTAGAAGTTATAAACCATAAAACGACTCTTAAAATTTACATATTAGATATTGAAGTAAATGGAAAATCAGGAATTGATATTGCGAAATTAATTCGTAAAAATGATATTGATAGTATGCTTATTTTTTGTACAGCATATTATAAGAAATATGAAAAGGACATGTTAAAAAGCAGATTTTTATTTTTAGATTTTATTGATAAAAATGGAGATTATGCAAAGGAATTAGAAGATTCTATTACGTATGCTATAAATAATTTGCGACTTAAAAAAATTATACGTTTCAAAAATCAAAATATTGTTCATACAATTGCAACTAATGACATTTTATATATTGTAAGAGATAAAGATCGAAAATGTACAATTCAAACAACAGATAATCAGATTATTGTGAATAAACCATTGGTGGAGCTGAAAAATATGCTAGATAATCGTTTTGTATATTCTCATAGAGCTTGTATTGTAAATTATGATAGGATTATACAATTTGATAAGAAGAATCGGACAATCTTATTTGATAATCATATGGGAATAGACCTTGTATCTTCTCGTTTTCACATGAAAGATGAATAAGTTATTAAAATTTGAAGAAAAAGACTTGCTTATTCATTTAATTATTGATAAAATATAACATGTAACTTATGTTACATGGCGTGGTTGGTGAAGTGGTTAACACGGTGGATTGTGGTTCCATTATGCGTGGGTTCGATTCCCACATCGCGCCCCATT
>CANQAF010000044.1 GCA_947588975.1 uncultured Bacilli bacterium | reverse complement strand
AATACTTGGATTGAAATATATACAGAAAATAATGAATTCATTTTTTTAGGAAAAACTGATGAAAAAGGACAAATTACAATTGATCATTTAGAATATGGAAAATATTATATTATCGAGAAGAAAGCACCAAATGGTTATATTCTTAACACAGATAGAATCTATTTTGAAATTTTAGAAGATGGTCAAATCATAAAATCTACTATGATGAATCAGGAAATAGTAGAAGTACCAGATACTGCAATTTATCAATATAATATTACTACAATTATAAGCTTTGTTTTAGTTTCCTTTGGAATTGGATGTACACATTATGCAAAGAAAAAATCATAATAAGATACAATATATTGGTATTATTTTAATTTGTACTGGTTGTTTTATTTATAGCTTTTCTATTTTTAAAAACTATAAAATAAAAAAAATAGAAACTGAGAAAATAGATGAATTTTATGCACCAAAAAATCAAATCAATAGATTGAATCCACAAACGTTAACAGATAACAAAACTTATTTTGATGAATATATAGCAGTTCTTTCCATTCCCAAAATTCATTTACAAAAAGGGTTATATCCCATTGGTCACCCATACAATCATATAAATTATAATATTATGATTTTAAATACATCTGACATGCCTGATGTTGAACATGGGAATTTGATATTAGCAGCACATTCAGGAATAGGTACTATGGCATATTTTAACCATATTCAAAATTTAGATTTGAAAGATTCTGTATTTGTTGATTATCAAGGAATACGATACCGTTACCAAGTTTCTAATATGTATGAAGTAGAAAAAACAGGATATGTCAAAATAAATCGTAATTTAGATCGTACAACGCTTACTTTAATTACTTGTAAGTTAGGAAGTAATGATCAAATTGTTGTCATTGCTGAATTGTTAGATCAAATAATCTACTAAAAAAAGAAGATTAATCTTCTTTTTTATCATAACTATCACACATAGTGGTTTCTTTTTCTCCTTGTTCATTACCACAATTACATACTTGAATACCACGTAGTTTACATTTGTTTTCTTCACAATTACAATGTTTGCAATCATGAACTGTACAGTCGATTAACTGTTCATGTTCTTTTTCCATTTTATCACCTTTTATATCTTGTACAGAATTCAGAAAACTATTCATAAACAAAAATTACATGAATAATATGATATAGGTGAAATTATGGACAAAGTAAAAATTGGTATTCCTAGAAGTATTCACTATTACTATTATGGAGATTTATGGATTTCTTTTTTTAAATATTTAAATTGTGATGTAATTATCAGTCCTAAAACGAATCGAGATATTATGAATTGTGGAATTCGTCTCGCAACTGATGAAATGTGTCTTTCAATGAAAAATTTATTAGGTCATATTGATTATTTACAAGATAAATGTGATTATATTTTAATTCCACGAATTGATAATTATGGCATTTCTAATCAAACTTGTACCAATTTTTTAGCTATTTATGATATTGTGCACAATCTGTTTTCAACTCCTATTTTAAGTTACAATATTGATGTTGTACATCACCAAACAGAAAAACAAGGTATGATACAAATAGGTGAACAATTGGGATTTTCTAAAAAACAATCTAAAATTGCATATTTAGAAGCATGCAATTGTGTTTGGAAAAATAAAAAATTAGCGATTGAAAAAAATATTCAAAAGTTAAAATCGATTAAAAGTAAAGTATTATTGGTAGGGCATCCTTACAATTTATACGATGAGATGATTGGAAATCCAATTATTTCTTTTTTGAAAAAGATGGATGTAGAAATTATATATAGTAATTTATTTTATTCTGAAATGACAAATCAAGCTTCAAAACAATTGTCAAATGAATTATATTGGAAATTTAATAAAGAAAATATAGGCTCTATTCCTTTCGTTCAAAATCAAATAGATGGTATTATTTTTTTATCCACATTTCCATGTGGACCGGATTCTTTAGTAAATGAGCTTGTTATGCGAAAAATAAAATTACCATATTTGAATTTAATTCTAGATGATATGGATGGAATGGTAGGATTTGAAACAAGATTAGAAAGTTTTATAGATATTATACAAGAAAGGAAACGAAAACATGTCTAAACATACAATTTCATTTCCACATATGGGAAATTATAGTATACCTGTTTATTATTTACTAACTCATATTTTGAATGTTAATGTCATGATTGCTCCTAAAATTACATCTAAAACGATTGAACTTGGAACAAAATATAGCCCAGAATTTGTATGTACACCTTTTAAATATACATTAGGTACCTTTATAGAAGCATTAGAATTAAAAGCCGATGTTTTAATACAAGCAGGTGGTGGATGTAGATATGGATACTATAGTGAACTTCAAAGTCAAATATTAGAAGATTTGGGTTATCAATTTACTTATATTAATTTAGTGAGTAAAGGGAAAACGGATATAAAAAAAATATATCATGAATTGAAAAAGATAGATCCAAACTTTCGTGTTTTAAAAGCATTATATTATTTGTTGATTACTTCTAAAATGGTGAAATACATGGATAAAGTGGATAACTATATTCGAGAAAATATTGGATTTGAGGAAGTACCTGGATCTTTTGAACATGAAAATCAAAAAATGTTAACAGATTTTTCAAAGGCAAAGGGATTTTTTTCTTTATATCATATGTACCATAAACATTTTAAAAAAATCAAACGACTTCCTATTCATAAACCAGAACATTGTTTAAAAATTGGTGTGATTGGAGAACTGTATACGTTGATGGAACCTTTTGCCAACTATCATTTAGAAATGACGTTAGCGCATTATGGCATTGAAGTGAAACGCTATACAAATGCACATTATCTTTTATTTGAAAAGAAAAAAGAGGTCAAAAAATATTTAAAGTATGCTAAGGAGTATATTCAATATAGAATGGGTGCGGATGCAGCAGATAATATTGGTAGAACTAAATATTTATGTACCCATGGTTATGATGGTATTATTCATATTAAGTCTTCTTTTTGTACTCCGGAAATAGGAGCAATGCCAATTATTCAAAAAATTTGTAATCAATATGATATGCCAGTTATCTTTTTTTCTTTTGATGCAAACACATCACAAGTAGGCATTGAAACAAGATTAGAGGCTTTTTATGATATGATAGAAATGAGGCGTAAAAAATGAAACCATGTTATTTAGGAATTGACATTGGATCCATTTCAACAAAAGGTGTCATTATTGATCAAGACCATAAAATTATTCGTTCTTTATATTTATGGACAGAAGGAAACCCAATTGATGCTGTGAAACGATTATTGAAAGGTTTAAAAAGCGATTTACCAAAGTGTTATGAAATTAAAGGAATTGGGACGACCGGAAGTGCTCGAAAATTAATTGGACTTATGGTCGATGCTAATATTGTAAAAAATGAAATTACTGCTCATGCTATAGGAACTTTATCTTATTATCCTGATGTACATACTATATTAGAAATTGGTGGGCAAGATTCTAAAATTATTTTAATTGATCATGGTATTATTGCTGATTATTCGATGAATACTTTGTGTGCAGCTGGAACTGGATCTTTTCTATCTAGTCAAGCAAAGCGGTTGGGTATTCCAATTGAAGAATTCGGAGAACTCGCATTACAAAGCAAAAATCCTGTCAAGATTGCAGCGCGTTGCACGGTATTTGCGGAATCTGATTTAATCCATAAAGCACAATTAGGGTATGAAAAAAAGGATATTGTTGCAGGATTATGCAAAAGCATTGTTTTAAATTATTTGAATAATGTTGGGAAAGGAAAACAATTAAAGGGTCCTATTGTATTTCAGGGTGGTGTTAGTAAAAATAAAGGGGTTGTTAAATATTTTGAAGAAGTGTTAGGGGAGAAAATAATCGTGGATGAAAATAGCCATTTAATGGGTGCAATTGGGATCGCTATTTTAGCACATAATAACGAAAACGGTAAAACATATCCTTTAAATATTCAAGATATTTCATTTCAAACGAAAGGACAAGAATGTAGTAAATGTAGTAATCATTGTGAATTGCTTAAAATTTATAGAAATGATGAATTGATAGATTCCTGGGGAAGTAAATGTGGTAAGTATTAAATGATAGAATTGACATTTTAAAATGAATAGTGTATAAATGAATTGATTAAAAGGAAGTGGCATAATGGCAAAAAAGTTAGTAATTGTAGAGTCGCCTGCGAAAGTAAAACCAATTGGTAAATATTTGGGAAACGATTATTTAGTGACCTCATCGAAAGGACATATTCGTGATTTATCTACAAAAGGAAAATATGGACTTGGAGTGGATATAGAAAATCATTTTCAACCAAATTATGTTACTATCAAAGGGAAAAAAAGTGTAATTGATGAACTAAAAAAGGATGTAAAAAAAACAGATTTTGTTTATCTTGCAACCGATCCAGATCGTGAAGGAGAGGCCATTAGTTGGCACTTATATGATGTATTAGGATTGAATGAATCTAATTCAGAACGTATTGTATTTAATGAAATTACAAAAAATGCGGTGATTGATTCTTTAAAGCATGCTAGAAAAATCGATCAAAATTTGGTTAATTCACAAGAAACAAGAAGAATTCTAGATCGCATCATTGGATTTCGTCTAAGTAAACTCATGCAGTATAAAACAAGTGGCTCTAGTGCAGGTCGTGTACAAAGTGTAGCACTTAAATTAATTGTAGATCGTGAAAGGGAAATCGAATCATTTCAAAAAGAAGAATATTGGACTATTACTGCTCATTTTTCTGAGATGGATGCAGAATTATATGAATATAATCATAAAAAATTAGAAATTAAAAATGAAATTGAATGCAATGAAATTTTAGATCATTTAAGTAATGCATTTCAAATTGAAAGCGTCGATAAAAAAGAAAAAGAAAAGAGTAGTCCAACACCATTTACCACAAGTACATTACAACAAATTGCTTCATCTAAATTGGGTATGCGTGCCAAAAAGACAATGATGATTGCTCAAAAATTATATGAAGGAATTGAATTAAGTAATGAAACAGTTGGTTTAATTACCTATATGCGTACAGATTCTATTCGTCTTTCTAATGATTTTATTCATGATACTTTTCATTATATAGAGAGTAAATATGGTAAAGAATATATTGGAGTTGTGAAAACAAGTAAAAAAACTGAAAATGTTCAAGATGCGCATGAAGCGATTCGTCCAACTAGTATTGAAAGAACTCCAGAAAGTGTAAGACCATATTTATCAGATGATGAATATAAATTGTATCGTTTGATATATTATCGTGCATTAGCGTGTTTAATGCATTCTGCTAAAACTGCGAATACAACAGTTGTTTTAGATAATAATAATTATCAATTTAAATCAACTGGTCAAGTAATTGTATTTGATGGTTATTTAAAAGTTTATTCCGATTATGAAGATTTGACAGAATCTACACTTCCACCATTAGACTCTTATCAATCTAATGTATTGGTGTCTAATACCATTGAAAAAGAACAACATTTTACACAACCTCCAGCGCGTTATACTGAAGCAAAATTGGTACGTGCTATGGAAGAATTAGGAATTGGACGCCCTAGTACTTATGCAAAAACAATGGATACTATTCAATCAAGAGGATATGCAAATTTAGTAGATAAAAAGTTTGTTCCAACAGAAATTGGAATTGAAGTAACCGATAAATTACAAGAACATTTTAGTCATATTATCAATGTAAAGTATACAGCAGATATGGAAACAGATTTAGATAAAATTGCTGAAGGTAAACAAGTTTGGTATGAAACACTTGAAAAATTTTATCATGATTTTGATCCAGCATTGAAAGATGCATTTGATAAAATGGAGAAAAAAGAACCAGAAAAAACAGGGGAAAGTTGTCCTAACTGTGGTAATCCGCTTGTGGTTCGTAAAGGAAGATATGGTACTTTTGTAGCATGCAGTAATTATCCAGAGTGTAAATATGTTAAATCAGAACCAAAAGAAGTAGTAGAAATTTGTAATTGCCCTAATTGTAATGGTAAGATTGTTGAAAAGAAAAGTAAAAAAGGGAAAGTTTTTTATGGGTGCAACAATTATCCAACATGTAAAACAGCTTACTGGGATCAACCTACTGGTGAGAAATGTCCAGAGTGTGGAAGTATGTTGATTACAAAGAAAAATAAAATTAAATGTAGTAGTTGTGACTATGAAAAATAGTCACTTTTTCTTTTCAAAAAATTGTATTTTTGTGTTATACTAGTCTTAGGTGATAATATGCCAAAATATCGTTTATGTATTGGTGATAAAAATGTAAAAAAGTTTTATGTTCCATTTAGCCGTGATGGAAAAACTTATCAAGATCGTGTAGAATTATATGAAATTGATCTATTAACGATTTCATTAGGGAGAGAAGCGTTTATTGAAGCATTAAAAAAAAGCAATATAGCACCTGATGAATTTTCATGGGAAACAGTATTTGGCCATATTGAATATATGAATAATCATGAAACAAAATATTTGCCACTCTTATTTGATAATGATAAATTATTAACCCATATGATCAATATGCAAAATAAATATCGATATCATAAACAAATGAGTGAGGGTAAGCTGATAACATTATTTACTGATCAATATTTTTCAAGACCTAATGATTTAACAAATTTATTAACAGAATTAGATGCTTATAAAAATAAATGGTTAAGCCAGATCCAACAAAATCCAAAATTACTAGAGGATAGTGGTTTTTCTAAAAACATGCAACGAATATTATATTCTTGGTTGCATTCCACTACTTATGATGAGCAAAAAGAATTTGAAACTAGTTTTTTAAAAGAAATTTTATCTTATATCAATTTTCGAAGATTAAAGATGATTGAATATGATTGTTATACAAGAGATCCTATTATCAATCACTCTAATTCACAATTAATTGATGAAAAAGATGAAATCGATCCAGATGTAGATGCTTTTTTGACAGAAGAAGAAAAGAGACAAATGTATGGATAATTATTTTAAATTATTTATTACTTATCTGGAACAAAAAAATCAATCACAGTATACAATATATTCTTATCAAAATGATTTAAAGCAATTTTTAGAATTTTTAAAAAGAGAGTCTATCTCTATTGTAGATGTAGATTATAAAGTAGTACGTAATTATCTTTCTTATTTATATGAAAAAAATTATGCAAAACGTACTGTTGCAAGACACATAAGTTGTCTACGTAGCTTTTATAAATATTTATTGCAAGAAAAAATAATTACTAAAAACCCAATGAAATTAATTTCTAATCCTAAATTAGATCGTACATTACCAAAATTTTTGTATTATCAGGAACTAGAGGATTTGCTATCCATACCTGATCAAAGTACACCATTAGGAATGCGTGATGCAACGATACTAGAATTTTTATATTCAACGGGAGTCCGTGTAAGTGAACTTGTTTCTATAAAAATTAAAGATATTCATTTTGATGATAAAAAAATTAAGGTATTTGGAAAAGGAAGTAAAGAACGTTATGTTTTATATGGATCTAAATTACAAGATTTATTGAAAAAATATTTATTTGGTGCAAGGCAACAGTTGTTAAGAGATCCATCTAATGATTTTTTATTTCTAAATCATTATGGGAAACCTCTTACTACTGCGGGAATTCGTACAATTCTAAATCGCATCATTCAAGAAGGTGCTTTTCAATTTCATATTAGTCCCCATGTACTAAGGCATACATTCGCAACTCATATGCTAGATGAAGGTGCTGATTTAAAAAGTGTACAAGAATTATTGGGACATGAAAATTTGTCTACTACGCAAATTTATACACATATATCTAATGAACATTTAAGACAAGTTTATTTAAATGCTCATCCTAGAGCGAATCATAAATAATTTTGTAAAGTATTACTAGTAGTGCTTGAAAAAAATAAATATATATGATAATATGAAAATGACAAATAAATCATAGAATAGTTTGTAAGTAGCAGAAAAAATAAAGTATGCTTTTTGCAAACGGGGGGGGGGTAATACCCTCTTTTTTTATTGTCTAAAGGAGTGAGAAATATGAAAAAAGGATTTACATTGATTGAGTTACTAGCAGTAATCGTAATATTAGGAATTATAGCAGTTATCACAACCCCATTAATTATGGGAGTTATTGAAGATGCAAGAAAAAACTCCGCTATCCAATCTGTCAATGGCCTCTTAGAAGCAGGAGAACAATATCAAATAGAGTCTATGTTAGAAGGAGATATGACTTCTAATATCAATTTAACAAGTGATGACTTAGATATTAAAGGAAGTAAACCAGAAAGTGGGACATTATTAATTAGTGCATCAGGAAATATGAGTATTATAGCAAAATACGGAAATTACTGTATTGAAAAGAAATTTCTAGAAGAAGTACCAAGTATCATAGAAAGTGAAGAATGTGAAATTGCGCAAAGTGAATTAGAAGCAATGGATATATTAAAATCTCCAACATTTGAAAG
>CANQAF010000043.1 GCA_947588975.1 uncultured Bacilli bacterium | reverse complement strand
GTATTAAATTTATTCGCAATACTCCATAAGCTATCCCCTGATTTTACTGTATAGGTATTTCCTGTTCCGCTACTAGTACTTACTGGAATTTGTAATACTTGACCGATTGATAAATTATTACTTGTTAAATTATTTAAATTTTTTATTGCATCTACAGTCGTATTAAATTTATTTGCGATACTCCATAAGCTATCCCCTGATTTTACTGTATAGGTATTTCCTGTTCCTGTACTAGTGCTCACTGGAATTTGTAATACTTGACCGATTGATAAATTATTACTTGTTAAATTGTTTAAATTTTTAATCACATCTACAGTCGTATTAAATTTATTTGCGATACTCCATAAGCTATCCCCTGATTTTACTGTATAGGTATTTCCTGTTCCTGTACTAGTGCTCACTGGAATTTGTAATACTTGACCGATTGATAAATTATTACTTGTTAAATTATTTAAATTTTTTATCGCATTCACAGTCGTATTAAATTTATTTGCGATACTCCATAAGCTATCCCCTGATTTTACAATATAAGTCGTTCCACTTTCACTCGTTGGTGGGATTGTTTTTCCTTGTTCAGTTGCGATAACAGCATCGACAACCGCATCTACATAACGTCGATAATTATTTTGAATACGCGCTAAATCTTCTGGATTATCAATAAATCCGTATTCTACTATAACAGGTTGAGTACTACCTGTATTCCTATGAATAAAATAATAATCTTTTGACGTATCACTTGGTAATCGTCTTTGATAGTAAGTTCTGACAATTTGCCCTTGGTTTCCTAACGCTTGTAGTATATTTTTAGCAAGTGTATCATCGTTACGTAAAGCATAAATTACTTCTGCTCCTTCAGCACCAATGGTATCTGTTCCTGCTGCATTGATGTGATTTGAAATGACAATGACATTAGGATTATCTCCATACGCTGCTAAAATACGATTAACACGTTCTGTTGGAGTAATTGTTTCATCTGTAGAACGAATTAAAGTAACAGGTACTCCTTTTTGTTGAAAACGTTCATACATATAACGAGCAATTTGAAGTGTTAAATCTTTTTCTTGAACACCATTACCTACAGCACCTGGATCAGACCCTCCATGTCCAGCATCGACAACCACCTGAAAATCGTACATAAAATCTCCTCCTAAACTCATTATATGTAAAACACCTATTTTGTGACAAAAGAAAAGATACTAAACGTATCTTACTTTTTATTTAAAATTGCATCAATTGGTTTCATTTTAGAAATTCTTATAATTGGCAATAAACTTGAAATTATAGTAACTATAAATACTACCAAAAAGATTACTACAAATTGTCTAATTCCTACAATAAATGGTGTAATTAATATTGTCATTTGAGACATAATCACGTCATTCATAAAGTTAGTAACTACAACTAACAAGATAGAAGCAACAATTCCCGAAATGAGTGCCATACAAATACCTTCCCACAAGAAGATTTTTGCAACATCACTACTTCTTGATCCAAGAGCACGTAATACTCCAATTTCTTTCTTACGATAATGTATACTTGTAACTACAAAGTTTGAAATTAAGCAAACTGCAAATACCAAGAAAATAACACTACCCCAGAAAGCAAATTGCTTAAATTCCTCAATAAAACTTGCAACTGTATTTACTTCATCACTATAACTAGATTCTGCAGAAAATTCTTGATTATAAGGAAATATATCTAATATATGTTCAAATTCTTTTTGGCTATTAACTGGATATAAAATAGACATTTGTTGAAATGGTTTTGCCTTATATTCATCTAATATATCTTTAGAAAAATAGAATATATCATCATAGTTGTACTCATCAAATCCAGTGACACCAACCACTTTTAAATCATTGAATTGTACACTAGGATTATCCAACTCATAAGAATATCCTATATATATATTTAACTGCACATTTTGACCAATAATACCTGCATTCGTAACATAATTGGCAAAAAATCTTCTACACCAATAATCTCGATCATCCCAGGAAGAAGAATTTCTATCTAAATAATCTTGTAAATCCTGTTGATAGTTTTCTGGAGCAAAGGATTTTAAACTAATAATCACTTCATTAGGACCTAAAGTGCTTGTTTTTTGAAAATTAGTACCATCAAAATATTCTATTTCTTCATCTAAAGCTTGTACGTCATGATATGTATAAATTCCCTCTTTCGAATCCGTTTCTAATCCTAAAATTGTAGGAACATAATTATAATTTGATTTTAGACGATATGTATGATCCACTGTTACATTTTCAATAAAATTGTTACTTACAAAAATTTTATTATATAAATTTGCTACCTTAGTATAAAAATCTATACGTAAATTTTCATAATCATTCGGCTCAATTGCAGGTGAAATATTATTTTGTTGATAAGGAGTAACATCATAGTTTACTATACCTACTATTTTAACAGAACCAAGTTCCCCAAAGTAATAAGTATATCCGGTATTTAAAATTTCTTCATAAGTAGTTGGCTCAAACAAATAAGAAATTTGAAATTCATCTTGTTTTACAACTTCATGAACATAAATTCCACCTTTTAAAATCAAATCTGCTGTATAATTAGAAATTACAATTTCGTTTGGATTGGTAGCTTTTCTTCCAATAATTTGTTCTTCCACAATTTGATTGATATCATCCACAACCACAATGTCTGCTTTGTTTTGGCCAATCAAAGAAGTATATAATTCATTTGTTTTAATTGAATCTGTATTAATATGTAGTAAAGATTCAATAGAACTAAAATCATAATCCCCATAGAATCGATATACATTATAACCATTGTTATCTACTTTAGAAGTAATAGTATCAACATCACTTAATGAAAATTCTATAGGTAATTTACTCCATAAATCAATTTGTCCATCATAAGTATCATAATGATTTTTATATATTTGAATAAATTGTTCATTTTTTTCTCTTAATAGTTTGGCATGTCCCCTATTTACTTTATAACTAGATAGCGTGTCTGTACAACTTAAAAATCCTAATGTTACTACTGTCAATAAAATTGTAAAAAACAATTTAATTTTTTTATGTTTTAAACTTCCAATTCCTAATTTAAAGCTTTCTTTAAATGGTAATTTAGATTTAATGGTTTCATAGTGATGTGCTACTTTTTCATCAATAACATTATTAGTATCTTTGATAATTTTTCCATCTTTAATTTCAATGATACGGTCACCATACATTTCTGCATATTCTTCATCATGAGAAACAATTACAACCAATTTTTCTTTACTAATTTCTTTTAAGAGCTCCATCACCTGTTTTCCAGTTTTACTATCTAGATTTCCAGTTGGTTCATCTGCCAAAATAATTTTAGGATTTTTAATCAATGCACGCGCAATCGCAACTCTTTGTTTTTGACCACCAGATAATTCATTCATTTTTCGTTTTTTAAGTTCTGTTAATTCTAGTCGATCTAAAAGTGCATTTACTTCTTCTGGTATCACTTTTTTTTGTTGTAATTGTAACGCTAATACAATATTTTCATATACGTCATAATCTTCTAAAATATTGAATTCTTGGAATACAAATCCAACATAAGTATTACGATATGAATCAAAATCTGCTTGCGTAAAATCTTTACTACTTTTACCTAAGATAATCATATCTCCAGAATCATATTGATCTAATCCACCTAATAAATTCAATAACGTACTTTTCCCACTACCACTTTTTCCTAGAATAAAAGTCATTCCTTTGTTTCCTAACGTCAAAGACACATTATCTAAGGCTTTTGTATTCTTACCCTTTTTTGATCGATAAGTTTTAGATATATTTTTTAACGTAATCATATTTTACCTCCTAACTTATATAATATTATACTATCTTTTACAAAAAAGAAAAGGTGAGAACTCCACCTATTCAATATTTTTAACTAAATCAAACTGATACCCTTTATTTTTCATTGTTTGAATAAATTCTCCAAGTGCTTCGTAATTTCCTTTATTTTTTGGATGTAATAAATAGATAGCGCCGTTATGTACACGTGTCATCATCTCATTTAAAGCTTGTTCTTTGGTTAAATCACCATTAAAATCTACATACGCAATACTCCAAAAATACGTTTTATAGCCTAAATCTTTTATAATTTGTAAACTACGATAACTATATTCCCCTTTAGGTTCACGATAAATAGGATCCATTTTTGTACCCGTAGTTTGTTCAAAAGCTTCTTCTACCGCCGTAATTTCTTTCAAATAAGTTTGATAATTTTCCCGCGTTGTATACGAAGCCATTTGATTATGGTTTGCCGTATGATTTCCAACTGAATGGCCATATTTTACTAAAGTTTTCATTAAGTCTGGATGATCTAAAATATATCTTCTACATAAAAAGAAAGTTGCTTTTACATTATTTTCATTTAGTACATCTACAATTTCTTCCAAATAAGTATCATTACTTCCTTCATCAAATGTAAGGTATAAAACTTTTTCATCTTTTCCAATAAAATAAGTATTATATTGTAGTAATTTTTCTCTTAAACTACCTGCCTCTACAGGCCTTGCTCCATCTTTTTTATTAGGGATTCCCCAACCAATGACACGATTATCGATTTTATCATAATAATCTTGATAACCTATAGAACGTTTTGCTTTTACAGTAACAAATCTTTTTTCTTGTGCTACATTTCCATATTGATTATCTACAGTATATATTACTTCATAAGTACCAGGTGTATCCTTTTTAATGTTATTTTTTACTTGAACTCTATTTGTTAAATTTTCTCCACAACTATCCTTTAATTCATACCCTGGATCCATATATTCTTCGCCAACAGACAATGATACAATTTTATTTCCATTTAAAATAATTTGTGGAAAACAAGTAGTATCGTCTCTTTTTAAAGCATGATTTTTATGAAAAAGTAAAAATAAAAGTATGAATAATACAATTCCAATACCAAGCAAAACTTTTTTTGATTTCATGATTTCTACCACCTCATTAAAAATTACGAAAAAATATAAGGTGATATGACAAAAAGAGGGATATACCCTCTTTAAAATATTATTTTACAACCCATGCGTTTGGAATCCATCGTTCTCCATTTACACTATTAGCACAGGGGCGATTGATAAGTCTTCCATTAATCACCAAATCAGTAGAAGCCCCACCATCTAAATTTGCAGCGTTATAAGCCTTATAACGAACTAATAAATTGGTTAAATCTACCATATTGATGCCAATACTATAACCTGGTTGTCTTCCATCAATTACAAGAAACAATACAATTCCATCTTGTCGCTGGGCAATTACCGTACGGGAAGAAATTCCCCATCCGCCATTACCTCTTGCGATAGCACGTTTCCCATTTACAATCAAGAAAGGACCAAACTCTACTGCATCCCACATTCCATTGGCAATCGCTTGTTCAGGACTATCCTTTGTTAGCATCAAAATATGGTCCTTCGTAAACCCTATAAAACCACCTGTCCAACCAGTCTCTGGACCACGAAATAGAATTTCACCATCTTGTATCACAGTTCCCGTCGGTGTTCCACCATTTCCATATCCACCTGCGTCAGCAAAACCACCCGCATTAATTCCTACCTGAAATGATAAACGATTAGACATTTCTGTTAATAATTCTCCACGCTTTCCTAAATACTGTGTCATCGCAAGATCAATGCGACTTGGATCATATACCACAACCATATAACCTTTGTATCCATTTCCCGAAAGTGGAATCACTTTATAAATATCATTACCTTCCTCTTTTTTTAATATTTGTTCTTCATAAATAGATTCATAATGTTCTGTTTCAACAATTTCCGTAAGTTCTACTTTATTAGGATCCGTATTTTCTTCTACTTCTTTCAAATAATTTTCACTCAATACTTTATAAATAGTATCTTCACTATATAAAATACGAGCCAAATATCTGTGATTCATAGTGGTCATAGAAGTTGTAATCCATAAATCACGAAAATAAGAAATTGGTCCATATGTCAAAAATAAACATGCCACTGCTAATAAATCGAGTAAAATTGTAATAATGATTAAAATAATACGTTTCATATAACACCTATCCTATGATGTAAGGATCATTTTCTGTTCCAGTTCCTCCAATAATTTGAACTGATGCTGTAACTGCAATCATAGGTTTTATCATAAAAGGTGATTGAATATCGGTTGTAACCAACATTCCTTGTTCTGATACTATATACATCAAATCATCATTCATTCCAGTCATTGTAACGAATGAATGATTGCCATAATCATATATGGTACCTACATTTACTAAACCAACTTTTGCAGATACACTACTACTGTAAACATCTTTATAGTTGTAAGAATCCCCGTAAGTTCCATTATACCATAAAGCGTCAATAAGTAAATCCTTATTTTGTAATTGGTTATAATAATTATGATTTAAATAATATGCAAGAGATCCTATCTCGTTAGGATTATATAAATTAGATTGATTAGAATAAATTTGAGTCAATGGTTCGCCATCTACAGTAATTATATCATTTAATAGTAAGCGAATTTCTTCATCATTCATAGACATAACTTTCCATATAGAGTTACTAAATGAAACATAACTACCGACATGTAAATGATTTTCGGCAGGTGCAATACGATAAGGATCTTCTTTAGTCCCATTCCCAGATTGGAATACAACATTACTTTTTAATGTAATAACAGGACGCACCCCATAAGCATAATAAGCATTATATACATTTGATTTTTCAGAAATACCACCTTCAGGAAATACATACCAAATATGTCCATCTAATGAAGCATTACTTGTCCACCAATATGTTCCATTATTTAAATAACTATTATTGCCTAATGCATCTTTGTATTCTTGTAATGTCAAAAGGCCCACTTTATCCATCACTGTGTGATTACATGTAGCAGTTTCTTGTTCTACCGCGTCAATACAATAACTGGTTGCCTGAATATATGTATCAGGATCTTCTAGACTATTATAAAATATTCCTGTATGCTCTAACCCATTATCATTTAACCAGTCTCGAATATATGATGTTTTATAATCATTATTTGGATAATTCCATACCATAGAAGTAACATTTTTATCTGTAATTAAAACAATCGTACCATCCGTATTGATTCGTACAATTCGAAAATAATACCCTGAATAATATACATAATTATTGTCCACATTTCCCTTATATACATATCGACTTTGGTCAAAATACAATCCATCTCCACTCATTACAAGCGGAGAATCGGCTACTACCTGATTATGAAGTAGAATCATACTTTGCGCAGGATCCACATGATTTAATTGATAAAAATGAACGAAACGATAACCATAGTAAAAGATAAGACTAAATAAAAATAAATAAGAAATAAGAAAAAATATATTACTTTTTCTATGATTTTTACGGCTTGTTTTGATCAAATTATTGCCAGTCATTTCGCTTGGAATTTCTAAATCTAATAAAGATAATATGGTAGGTGCAATATCGGACAAACAACCTTTTTGTAAAGAAATTCCTTTCTTTGTCACAATCAATGGAACCAGACTTGTTGTATGAGTCGTTACTTTATTATGGTTTTGATCTAACATAATTTCACAATTTCCATGATCTGCTGTAACAATTAATACTCCATTTTTTTCTTTTATTTTTTCATATAACTTCCCAAGACATACATCAACTGTTTCAATTCCTTGAATGGTTGCTTCCATATTACCAGTATGTCCAAGCATATCGCCATTCGCAAAATTTAAAATAATAAGGTCATAATGATCCTCATCTAATTTTGCAAGTAATGTATCAGTAATTTCATTGGCACTCATATCAGGAGATAGATCATATGTAGTTACTTTTGGAGATGGAATCAAAATACGATCACAACCGTCTAATTGTTTTTCTTCGCCACCATCAAAAAAATAAGTCACATGTGCATATTTCTCTGTTTCAGCAATGCGAAGTTGCTTTAATCCTTTTTTACTTACATATTCTCCTAATGTATTATCTAATTGTTCAAGAGCAAAAGCAGGTTCATAGATAACCTCATCACTAACTGACATCATCGTCACTAATTTTAAATTAGAAATTTTTTTGCATTTAAATCCAGAAAATTTTGGATTTGTAAAAGCCGCAAATAATTCACGTAAACGGTCTGGTCGATAATTAAATACAAATAAGCCATCTCCTTTTTTGATGCAACCTTCTTTATCTAATACCGCAGGCACTATAAATTCATCAGTAATTCCATTTTCATAATTATGTGCAATTACTTCCTTATAATTCGAAAATTTTTCACCTTTTCCATTCACAATTGCGTTATATGCCTTTTCAATACGATCATATCTATTATCACGATCCATTGCATAATAACGTCCAGAAATAGTTGCAATTTTACCAATTCCTGTTTCATCTATCTTCTTTTGTAATTGATCTAAATAATGAACCGCAACATTTGTCAAAGTATCTCTTCCATCTGTAAAAATATGAAAATATACATCTTTCATATTCTCCTTTTTACACAAATCAATGAAAGCCATTAAATGATCTATATGAGAATGAATTCCACCATCACTAAGTAACCCAAATATTTGTAATCTTGAATGATTGTTTTTCACATGTTCAATCACGTTAAGTAATGTTTTGTTTTCAAAAAAACTTTTATCTTTTATTTTTTCATTGATTAATTGCAAAGGCTGATATACTACTCTTCCAGCACCTATATTCAAATGTCCTACTTCACTATTTCCCATTTGTCCATCAGGCAATCCAACAAAAGAGCCACTTGCTTCTAAATAGTTATGAGGATAAGTCTTCCACAGATAATCAAAATGAGGTGTTTTAGCTTGAAAAAAAGCATTTCCATACTTTTTTTTACGCATTCCTACGCCATCTAAAATACACAATAAAACTGGTTTCATTGTATCATCTCCAATATTACTCTTTTATTATACAAAAAAATGATTTTTTTTAAAAGTAAATTTACTAAATTTAAAAAGACTATTGACTTAATTTGTCAATAGTTAAATATTATATTGTTAAATTATATA
>CANQAF010000042.1 GCA_947588975.1 uncultured Bacilli bacterium | reverse complement strand
AAAATCCATGAAACAGTATGTTACTATGGAAAGACAGAAAGTAGTATGAGCAATAAAGTAGTAGCAGATGATACTACTTGTAAATTACCAGTAGAAGCGGGATATGCGAAAGTATGTCATATCAGTAATAGCGGAATGGAGAGTTGTTCAGAACCTAAACATTTAGCAGATTATCTTATCTTAGATGGTAAAATGATGGTAGAGTTTGTACCTACTACTGCAGGGAGTGAGGATGCTCTAAATCAAATATCATATATAGAGAAAGATGGCTATTTGAATTTAAATATAAATTATCAAGGAAATAGTGCTCCAAGGATAGGATTACGCACAAAAAATTCAATTGATTTAACAAGTTATGCATATCTATATGTAGATTTAGATGCATATATGAACAGTACTTCTACTACATCAAGTAATCCAGGTTTTGGGGTACATCTTAAAAACTCAAACGATATGAGTGCAAATGATGAAATATCACCAGGATCTATAAAAAATATACTTACCGGAAGAGCTGTATCTTCTGGATGGGAGAAAAGCATCGAAAGAAAAACGCATACTTCAGAAAGATTAAACCCACAAAATGGAAGTGGATATTTATATTTATACAAAAACGCGAGTCTAGCAAATCTTACTGCAAATGTATACAATATATGGTTTCAATTAGCAGAATAGTTTATCTATTCTTTTTTCTTTTATTCTGTCATTTTTTATAGTATAATATTAATGTATAGAAGGAAGGTAAACTTATGAAAGTAATGTCTATCAATGCAGGAAGTAGTTCTTTGAAATTTAGTTTATTTGATATGAATAATTTAACTTGTATTGCGAGTGGTTATTTTGAAAGAGTAACATTACCAAATAGTTTTTATACCATTAAATATAATAATGAGAAAATTAGAGAAGATGTCGATATGCCAAATCATGCAGTAGCAGTGGAAGTATTATTAGACCGTTTGATCTCACTTCATATTATTTCCTCATTAGATGAAATTGATGGAATTGGACATCGTTTAGTACATGGAGGAGATAAGTATCATCATTCTGTGATTATAACCGATGAAGTAATAGAAGATTTAAGAAAAAATATTCCGTTGGCACCATTACATAATCCTGCTAATATTCTAGGAATTGAAGCGGTTAAAAAGGCACTACCTAATGTGCCTATGGTAGGTGTTTTTGATACGGCTTTTCATCAAACTATGGAACCTACTAAATATATTTATCCTGTTCCATATGAATGGTATCAAAAATATGGTGTACGTAAATATGGATTCCATGGAACAAGTCATTGCTTTATTAGTAAACAAATTCCTAGATTACTCGGAAAAGACGAATATAAAGCAATTATTTGTCATTTGGGAAGTGGAGGATCATTATCACTTGTTCAAAATGGAAGATGTTTGGATACTACTATGGGATTTACGCCAAACGCAGGTATTATGATGGGAACGCGTAGTGGAGATATTGATGCCTCTATTATTCCTTATGTAATGGAACAAACTGGTAAAACTTTGGATGAAGTAATGACAGATTTAAATAAGAATTCTGGATTTTTAGGATTGAGTGGACAATATAGTGATTTTAGAGATATCTATTCTGGTGTTGAAGCCAATGACGAAAGATGTATATTAGCATTTCATAAATATGTAGATACTGTTGTAAAATATATTGCTGAATATTATGTAGAAGCTTCTGGAGTAGATGTAATTGTATTTACTGCAGGACTTGGCGAAAATGCGATTGCTGCAAGACAAGCAATTGTAGAAAAACTATCTTGTTTAGGAATTAAATTAGATCATGAGGCAAACCAAGTAAGAGGGGAAGAAATTAAAATTAGTGCACCAGATTCTACAGTGGAAGTTTATGTAGTACCTACGAATGAAGAATTAATGATTGCACAAGATACAGTAGAGTTAATTGGAGCTTAACATGAAAAGTCGTATTTATAAACAAATTTATCGTCAAATTAAAAAATATGATAAGATTGTAATTGCTAGACATGTAGGACCTGATCCAGATGCAATAGGTAGTTCTATTGCATTAAAAGAAATTATTTTAAATACGTTTCCAAAGAAGCAAGTCTATGTAGTAGGTTGCCCAGTTAGTAAATTTCGTTATTTAGGTACATTGGACAAAATGAGTGAAGATATGTACCATAATGCTTTACTTATAGTTACAGATACACCAGATATTAAAAGAATTGATGGGGTAGATATTCAACTATTTTCTTCTATTATCAAAATTGATCATCATCCATTTATTGATAAGTATGCTGATATTGAATGGATTGATGATAGTGCGTCTAGCGCATCACAAATGGTAATGGAACTTACTTTTGAAACACCACTTAAAATGACAAAAAGTGCTGCTGAAAAATTATATATTGGATTGGTTGCTGATACAAACAGATTTTTGTTTACCTATACAACATCTAAAACTTTTGCACTGGTATCTAAATTAATTCGAAGAACGAAAATTGACTTTCCAAAACTATATGAAAATTTGTATAAAAGACCATTTCGTGAAATGCAATTTCAAAGTTATATAGCAACACATTTTAAAATTACAGATAATGGCTTTGCGTCTATTACAATTACAGATGATGTTTTGCAGGAATATGGAATTGATAGCGCAACGTCAGGAAACATGGTTAATGAGTTTAATTATATTGATGAGATGCTTGCTTGGGCTATTTTTACGGTTGATAAAAATAATGAAAATATTCGTGGATCCATTCGTTCTCGTGGACCTATTGTAAATGAAGTAGCAAGCCATTATGGTGGTGGCGGTCATAAATATGCAAGTGGAGTTCGCCTAAAAACATTTGAAGAAGTTGAATCTTTAATACATGAATTAGATGAAAACTGTCGTGAATATAAGAAAAACATAGAGAATGATTCTTGTATTTAAAATAAAGCTATGATAAACTAAATGTAGAAATTAATCATAAAATAGTTTCAAATAGCAAGTGTTTCTAATATTTGCTATTTGTAAACGGGGGGGGGTAATCCCCTTTTTTATTGTCTAAAGGAGTGAAAAATATGAAGAGAAAAGGGTTTGCTACTAGCGCTATATTATATACATTGTTATTATTGTTTTTAGCACTGATGGTAGGAATCTTAAATAATTTACAAAATAAAAAAGTGATATTGGATACGCTAACAAAAGAAACCAAAGAACAATTAGAAGGATCCAATCAAAAAGAGGAAGAAGTAATTAAAGTATATGGGATAAGAAGAGCATTCAATACAAATGCAACAACATGGGAGAGAATAGAAGATTCTAAGGACTTAGTAGCAACTGCTATTAAAAATCAAAGTGATTTAGATAATGGTGTAAGAAATGACTTTGATGATATCTATCCATGGAGTGAAATCAAATCCTATAACTATAATACCGACACAAAAGAAATAACGGCGAAGATAGGAGATAATAGTTTTAGTTTTACAGGAAATAATGGAGAAGTATTAACATATATACCAAAATTTTATTATAAAAGATATCAAGATAATGACTATGAATACATATACATATCAAAAGATCAAGTAGATGAAGATTATAAAAAAAGTGAAGCGTTTTCCATTGGAAGATATACAATGTCAGGAAATAGTTCAGGAGTACATAGTATAAGTGGAAAAACACCATTGTCAAGTATCACTATTGCACAAGCAAGAAACTATGCAAAAGCTTTAGGAGATAATTTTAGCCAATTAGATTACCATTATTTTATAATACAATTACTATATTTAGTAGAATATGCGGATTATAATTCTCAAGACAAATTAGGCCAAGGATATATAAATGGTGGTACTACATCTATTTCAAGTGGCGGTTGTGATACCTTAGAAATGAAGTCAGGAACTTTAAATAATGATGGAAAACATTCTATGATCTACCGAGGAATAGAGGATATTTATGGAAATATATGGCAATATGTAGATGGGATTAATATTAAGAATTATCAACCCTATATATGTTATGAGCCTAGTAATTATATATCGGACAAATTTGATGGATGTTATCAGCCAATTGGCTATACAATACCATCTGTAAATGATTGGGCATCTAAACTAGGATATAACGAAAATTATCCTCTTATTGGTTTTCCAGTAGCAGTAGGTGGGAGTGCAAATACATACATTGGTGATTTTTATCATCAAAATGGAATCGATAGTCAAACTCCTATTGTGGGTGGTGCTATGTATAGTAGTAATGGGCAAGCTGGCTTGTGGTTTTGGAATTCTACAAAATCTAGTTATACCAATATTGATTTCAGTGCTCGATTGATTAAATATAAGTAGTAAATAAAAAAAGTGTATACTGTATACTCTTTTTTTATAAATTAGGGTTTGTAATTCCTGAAATAATACTATATTGTGACCCTTGCGAATCAATAATTACATATAGTACTATTATAGTTGCAATTAAAGATAACCACGATGCATATATTTGTAAATCAAAGTTTTTTAGTTTTTCATTTTTTATTTTTGCTAATTCTTTATTCTCATAACTTGCATATAAGAAAATTCCAGTAAGAACTACTACTAATACACGATTAAAAATTGATAAATTTAAGTTTTGCTTTTCAGTAAATATTTTTTTTAAATTAAGAACCTTTTGTTTATCATTATAAGTTAAATAAATCGATAGAATTAAACTGCCAATATAAACAATAGTAGCAAGTATTTGTAGATCCAGTAAATCTGCTTCTTTTTTTTTGGTATTCATAGTAAATCATATGAGCAAACTATTTCATATTTTACTTTTTTCATTTGGCTTGTTTTCTTAGTTGTTGAATTTCTTTTAATTCACTTATTGTTACAAATTCAAATCCTTGCTCTTTTAAAATAGGAATGATTTTTTTAAGTGCGCTTACTGTTCTTTCATGGGTATCATGCATCAGTATAATATCTAAATCTTTAATGTTCGTAGTTGCATTTTTTACGATACGATCTATAGATTTATATTTCCAATCACTCGTATCAACTGTCCACATAATTACATCCAATGATAATTGTTTTCTTAGTTTTTGACTAATAGAACCATATGTAGGACGAATAATAGTTGGTGTATATCCAGTAATTTGTTTGATAATATCTTGTGTTTTCGTAATTTGTTCTTCTAAATCTGTTTGATTCAATTTGGTAAGCCATTTGTGATTATAAGAGTGATTTCCTATCTCGTTTCCTAATTGTACCATTTTTTGCATGGTATCTTGGTAAATTTCTACTTTATTGCCAATGACAAAAAAGGTTGCATAAGCATGATTTTCATTTAAAATATCCAAAATTTCTTTTGTATATTTGCTTGGTCCATCATCAAAGGTAAGCGCAATTACTTTTTTAGAAATGTCTAATACTCTTGGGTTAGTTGTAAACTCTATAACTTTATCTGTCTTTAATTCTGAATTAATTGGTATTTTGACTTGAAGTCGACTAAGAGGAATTTCAATATCAATAATATCACAATATGATGCTGTAATTTCCCCAGGATTAAAATAGATAGTAAGGGTTTCTGTATCAAAGGTAAACAATGGATAATTATAATCAGGTGTTATAATTCCCTTTAATTTGTCTAATAAGATGCATTCCCCATATTTTTTAATCAATTGTGTTTTTAAAATACTTACAAATTGTAAAAAGCTATCTTCTGTCAAAATATCATGAATCGTTAAAAATTTCTTATTTTGTTGATCATATACATAACTTTTAATATGATGATAAGGATTTGCGAGATTAGAACTGTTAATAAAGGTATGCAATGTAATATTGTGATAACGATTATTGATCACATCATAATAATAATCAATGTTGAGTTCTGATTGCTCATGTAGTTCATTTAATGTATTATATTGAGATTTGAATTTTTGATAAATAGAATTGATATTTTTTTCAATCGTATGATCTAATGCTTTTATATTTGTAACTGGATAATTAATTCCCACTAAAATATTTTTTTCTTTTTCAATAATAGTATTAATATTTTTGGATACATCTTTTTTACCACAACCAGTCATTAAAATACAAGCAAAAAATATGATGATATATTTTTTCATGAGGTCACCCGTATAGTATATTCCA
The DNA here is from genome assembly GCA_947588975.1 of uncultured Bacilli bacterium. Taxonomy (GTDB): domain Bacteria; phylum Bacillota_I; class Bacilli_A; order RF39; family UBA660; genus UBA5026. The sequence continues at coordinate 3,003 of CANQAF010000042.1, read as the reverse complement.
GAAAAACAAATATCATGTATGGTATTTAATATTGCTCTATCGTATTTGACTGCATACAATGGTATATGAAATGAATTGTTTATTTTCAATTTTCTTTTGGAGGTGAATAAATGACAATTGTGTTACCGGAAAATTTATTGCATACTTTATCAGTAAGTATGATATTTAGCGCAATATTAATGGCATTGATTCAAAAATTAAAAGGATTATCGATTATTCGTAAAACATCACATATCTGGATTTGGAATGTAATTTTTTCATTTTTATTAGGAATCCCTTTTGGACTATTATTTTATCAACTTTCTATTTACGAAAGCATATGGGTTGCAATATTTAGCTTTATAGGTGCTTCTAGTATTTATGATGCACTTAAAAGCTATAAATCTACGCCACTCAGTAAAACAGATGATGTAAATTCGAAATCAGAAAATATAGGCTCACAATAATAAAAAAGCTTATTTTTTCAAGAAAAATATAGAAATCTATTGATTTTACGTATGAAAAATGGTATTCTGTAAGTGTAAGCAAGATAGCTTATCAATTTGAGGAGGTAAATTATGTCAAAAGCAGAATTAGTAAGTTTCATTGCTGAAGAAGCTGGGTTAACAAAAGCTGATGCAACTCGTGCTTTAGATGCTATGATGAAAGGAATTGAAAAAGGATTAAAATCAAGTGGTAAAGTAACTTTAACTGGTTTTTGTACTTTTGCAAGTAAGGAAAAACCTGCTACTACTGCACGTAATCCAAGAACTGGAGAAACTGTTAAAATTCCTGCAAGAACTGCTGTTACAATCAAAGCTGGTTCTAAATTAAAAGAAGCTTTAAACTAAGAAACCGATAGGTTTCTTTTTTATTATGTATCATGGTAATAAAATATAGAAATCTAATTCTATTTTAATCGTACAACTGTTAAGAATTTTATAGATAAATAATGTACTTTGCATTTTTACCTTTTTGATTTGTTTCCATTTATCATTTTATGATACAATAAATAAGAACGAGAATTACTTATATATTTTATTGAGTATATATTGAAAAATGGGGTGGTATTGTGTATGAAGTCGCGCTTTCTATTTTGAAAAATATGCATGACTTGGGCTATGAAGGATATATTGTTGGTGGATTTCCACGAGATCGATATTTAGGAATCGAAAATAAGGATATTGATATTTGTACTTCTATGCCACTTGTTAAGTTAGAAGAATATTTTACACTTTCTGCTAAGCAAGTAGCTTATGGATCATGTACTATTCAAAAAAATGGATATTTATTTGAAGTAACTGTATATCGAAAGGATCAATATTATAATAACCGTTATCCTGAAATTACCTATGTATCTACATTACAAGAAGATTTATTTAGAAGAGATTTTGTTATGAATACTTTATGTATAGATAGGAATGGAAATTATGTAGATTATATGAAAGCCAAAGATGATATAGACCATAAAATAATTCGTAGTATCAATAATCCAGAAATAAAGTTTCAAGAAGATCCACTTCGTATCATTCGTGCACTTCGCTTTGCGGTTGATCTTGATTTTAAGATCGAAAAAGAATTATATAATGCCATTATAAAGCAAAAAGAATTACTTGCTACTTTGTCTAAAACTAGAGTACAAAAAGAAATTGACAAGATAAAAAATATAGAGAAATGGAATTCTTTTATAGAAGAGCTTGATTTGAAAAAATATTTATCGTAAAATAATAAATTAAGGTGATATACATGATGGAAAAAATGATTTGTGTAATGAAAGATAGTACAGTACAATTTCCAAGACTATTACTCTTACATTATAAAAAATTATCGCTTACAGAAAAAGATTTACTTATTATTATTTATTTGCTAAATCAAAAGGATTGTGCCTTTAATCCTAAACGAATTAGTGATGATATGAATATTACACTGCCAGAAGTTCTTGAATGTATTGATCATTTATCTACAAATGGAATGTTATCTATTCAATTAAAAAAAGTAGACGGTGTACGTGAAGAACAAATTGATTTAGGTGGACTATATGAAAAGCTTGCTTATTTAATTTTGAACGAAAAAGAACCATCAGAAATGAAAACAAAGACAATTTATGATATGTTTGAACAAGAATTTGGGCGTACGTTATCCCCAATGGAATATGAAATTATTGGTGGTTGGAAAGATGCTGGTTTTGAACAAGATGTAATATCATTAGCTCTTAAAGAAGCAATCTATAATGGAGTTTCTAATTTAAGATATATTGATAAAATTTTATATGAATGGAAAAAGAAAGGAATTCATACGAAAGAAGATGTAGAAAAAGATCGCATATCGTATCAAAACAAGCGCGTAGAAAAAAAAGAACTGTTTGATTATGACTGGTTGAATGATACAGATGAATAATGTAATTGCATACTTAGATGAAATTATTCCAAATCCTGTTTGTGAATTAAAATTTAATAAAGATTATGAATTATTATTAGCAGTTATGCTTAGCGCTCAAACAACCGATAAACGCGTGAATATGGTAACCGAAATATTGTTTCAAAAATATCCTAATTTGGAATCACTGAGTCAGGCAGATTTAGAAGATGTCCAATGTATCATTAAGCCAATTGGTACTTATCATAAGAAAGCTTGTAATATTATTTCTATTGCAAATTCTTTATTAAAAGATCAAAATGGCATTGTGCCTAATAATAGAGAATATTTAGAAACATTACCTGGGGTTGGAAGAAAGACTACAAATGTAGTTCTAAGCATTTTGTATAATGTACCCTGTATTGCAGTTGATACGCATGTATCACGTGTTAGTAAGCGTCTTGGTTTTGCTAAAGAAACGGATGATGTCTTCACAATTGAAAAAAAGTTATCTAAAAAGATACCGAAAGAAAGGTTAAATCGTATGCATCATCAATTCGTTTTGTTTGGTAGATATTATTGTAAATCTCAAAACCCAAGTTGTAATACTTGTAGATTACAATCACAATGTGTTTATTATAAAAAAAGAGATAGATTCGTTAAATGAAT
>CANQAF010000041.1 GCA_947588975.1 uncultured Bacilli bacterium | reverse complement strand
TATGATTTATTTGATATTTTTATTATATCAAAAAGAAATATAAATTACAAATATTTTTTCAAAAATTATTTATGCTCTGTTACCATTTGTTCCATTTTTTCTAAAGCTTCTCCTTTTAGTAATTTACACTTTTTATAATTATTAATATCTTGTTTCATTGCTTCACTCATGCCTTTACAACTACCAAATCCACAAACACCACAATTATATCCAGGTAAATATTTAACATAATCTTCTTTTTCGGTTTTTCCATAAATTGTAACCAATATAATACTTAAAACAAATGCTAATAAAGTCATAATTAAAATACCAATCATTTTGTTTTCTCCTTACATTTTTTACACAAACTACATCCTTGACATTTACTATGAGATGCTAAATATAAATAAAGTATGATTAAAGCAATTACAATGATAAACGCAATCATATACCAACATACCTTGCAAATAAAAGTGCCATAATGGATGCAGTAATTAATGCAATAGGATATCCTTTAAAACAATATGGAATATTCCTACGAGCCAAATTTTCACGTATAGTAGAAAAAATATAAATAACCAATGTAAATCCTAAACTAGATCCAATACTATATACTAACATTTCTAAAAAAGAATAGCCATTTGAAATATTTAGAAGTAAAATACCTAAAACTGCACAATTTGTTGTAATTAAAGGTAAATATATTCCTAAATTTTTATATAATTTGGGATTGTTTTTCTTGATTAACATTTCCATCATTTGAACCATACAAGCGACAACAAGTACAAATGATAATGTTTTTAAATACTCCGTATGCGTTGGAACTAAAATATAATAATATAATAAATAAGTTAAAATAGCAGATATAGTAACTACTAATGTAACAGCCAAACCCATTCCCACTGCACTTTTTTCTTTACTAGAAGTTCCTACAAAAGGGCATATTCCTAAAAATTTAGTAAGCACAATATTTTCAGTTAAAAAGCTCATCATAAATAAACTAATTAGATTCATGTTTTCCCCCTCTTCGAATAGCATTGAATATAGCCATTAGTATTCCGACGACTAAGAAAGCTCCTGCTGGTGAAACTAAAAATTGCATTGGAATAAAATTATTTTCTGGAAATACTCGGTACATTGAACGATAACCTGTCAATGTACTTAGAGAATCCATAAATGTAATTGTATTATTTCCAAGCACTTCACGTACTGTTGCAACTGCCATTAAAGCTAGTGTATATCCAATTCCAATACCGATACCATCCAAAGTGCTTTTCCAAATATTTTGTTTAGAAGCAACAGCCAAAGCACGGCCTAAAATAATACAATTGACTACAATTAATGGTAAATATATTCCAAATACATCATAAATATCTTTTGCATAATACTGTAATAATAACTCTAATATAGTAACTAATGTAGCAATAATGATAATGTAAACTGGTGTTTTTACACTAGTAGGTATTAATTTATGAATGCAAGAAATGATAAAATTAGATACAATCAATACTACAGTCACACAAATACCCATAACATAGGCATTTTCAAATCTTGTAGTAATAGCCAGTGTCGAACAAAGTCCTAACAATAAGACAAAAACGGGATTTTCATTAATAATTCCATTTTGAATTGTTTTCATATATTCATCTCCTTAAACTCCTACCCATGTCATAACCAAATATAATATAGTTGTACAAATTCCTGTAGTGATAGTGAGTGCAAGCACTCCTTGTAATTTTTTATTTTTCATAAGATTCCTCGTATTCTTGCAATGTATTAATTGCTAATTTTTTTAGTGCCGTTGATGATATCGTTGCACCACTTACTGTATCTAATTCTGATAAATTGTCTTGTTCTTTGATTAATTGTTCAATATAATGTTGATTTTCTACTAATCCATAATAATTTGGCGTTTCATTATGATCAATTACTTCTATCTTTATAATTTTATCATTTTGAATGGTTACCTCACAAGTAATTGGTCCTCCATTTCCTTTTTGAGAAACCGTATAAATCACTTGATTTTCCACTTTTTTCACATTGATTACTTCAAAATTACTATCTTTTGATTCTCCATGATTTTGATATAACCTTCCAGCTTGATATGCAACAAATCCCATAATTACTAAAATAACTGCAATGATTACCAATCGTTTGTCTTTTTGTTTACACTGTAAACCTATTTTTTCTACCACAAATACTAACATATTCATTGTTAAAATACTTGTTAAAACACCTTCTGGGTAAGAAGTAAAATAACGAAATACAACTGTTAAGATCCCCAAAAATATACCATCTAATATTTGAGCATTTTTAGAAACTGGTGACGTAACTGGATCTGTAGCCATAAATATTGCTCCAAAAAAGAGTCCACCACTTAATATTTGAAAAGTTGGATACCAGATACCAAGTCCATTTAACCATCCAATTAGCATCGTTAAAATCCATACAGTACCTATATAGAAAACAGGAATTCTCCATTTGATGACTTTTTGAAATGTAAGATAGAAAAACGCAACCAAACACAATAATGCACTCGTTTCCCCCACGGCGCCTGGTATCATTCCAGTAAAGAAATTCCATAAATTTCCATATGGTGAAACAAGCGTTTCATAACTTCCAATACCTTCTATAGTAGAAACATTAGATAATGGAGTTGCTTTACTAATAGTATCTAATTCATAAGAATTCAAGTATCCACCTTTACTAGCTATTACCGTTGCATATGTAGTAATTACGAATAAACGTCCAATCAAAGCAGGATTAAAAATATTGTTACCAAATCCTCCATACACTAATTTTCCAATAATAGTTGCCATACATACTCCAAATATTAAAACGGATATTGGCGTATGAATTGGTAAAATCAAACTTAAAAAAAGTCCAGGCAAAATTGCATAAGAATGTTGCATATAATCTTTTAAATCATTATTTTTCTTATGTAAAAAGAAACGTGCTGCAATTAATTCGACGAGACAAGTAACAATAGGGCCAATTGCAATAAAAATGATTGGATACCATAAACCCCAGATATCAACCAAATGATGTTGATATGGAACAATTCCATTTTTATAGAAACTAAATATAATAATTGGTATTAAAGCAATTAAAACATGTTTCATCATTGTTGATGTTTTATTTTTACTTTTTTGAAAAGGGCCAATTAAGTTATGATAATCTTTCATTTGGATCATCCTTTCGTAATGTTTCTTTTGCTTTTCTAACATATTCTCTTACTTTAATTTTAGCTGGACAGATATAAGAGCATAAACCACATTCACAACAACGATTTACATTTAATGTTTTTAAAGCTTCTTTTTCCTGATATGCATCTTTAATTAATACAGGTTCAATTTGTGCCGGACAAACTTGAACACATTTACCACAACGCATACATGTATGTTCTATCTCTTCTTCTTGTTGTTTTAATACAACTAAAGCATTCATATCAGCAGTGACAATCACTTCATCATTTGGTAATGTTACCCCCATCATGGGACCACCGGCAATACAAATAATATCTTTGTTCCGTTTCATTCCACCAATAAATTCTATTACTTCATGAATAGAAGTACCAACTTTTACAAGTACATTAGTAGGATGTTTTATCATATCTCCTGTAATAGTCACTATACGTTCTATTAGCGGTTTATGATATTTTAATGCTTCATAAATTGCATATATAGTAGATACATTATTTACAACAACGCCTACTTCAATTGGAAGATTTTGATATGTTTTACCAGTTACTGTTTCAACTAATAGTCTTTCCCAGCCCATTGGATAGCGATCCGGAACCATTTTTAGTTCAATTTTGACGTAAGTTCCAATATTTTTTTGAAAAGCATGAATTAGTTTTTTGTGATTTTTTTTGACAGCAATTATGGCTTTTTCTATATGAAAAATTTCTAGAATTGCATCAATAGTTTCTAAAATTTCTCCTGCCTTTTGAACGCCTAATGAATCATCCGCAGTAATATATGGTTCACACTCAACAGCATTAATCACTAATGTTTTAATCGGCCCATTAGTTTCATATTTAATATATGTAGGAAAACCAGCACCACCCATGCCTAAAATACCAGCATTTTTTAAAGTTTCCAAAAATTCTTCTTTAGAATAACTAGAAATTGTATTTACATTATTTTGCTTTTCTTCAATTCGTTCTTTAAAATCATTTTCAATTACAATAGATTTTATCATAGTACCATTATGATATAATTTATCTTCAAAACCAATTACAGTTCCACTCACTGATGCATGTAATGGTATAGAAAACTTGCCTTTACTTCTCGCAACCATTTCGCCTTTACATACATAGTCATCTTTTTTAACTAACACCGTTAAATCCGTATCAGTGCCTACGATTAATGGAATATAGATATACTTTGGCTTATTATAAATAGTAAATGTATTTTCGGACAAATTTTTATGAGAGCTAATTTTAATGCCTTTCATGTCATCACCCTATTCTTAAAACATTATACATGGTTTTTTGTCAAAAAAAAAGCACTAAACTTTTTCTTGACAATATTTGATCTTTTAATTGATTAAAGCATCCCCAATGATATCTAGAATATCTATCATGGAATCAATAAAATAATACCATTTTTCTTTCCAATAATGAGTTTTTGTATTACCAACTTTTATGACAAGAACAAATCCATCTTTACAAGTCACTATATCACATGGTACATGAAAACGCTGATATCGCCTTTCTAATTTTTGTAAATCATAGTTGATATCTAATATAAAAAGATAAAGCATTCCATTTGTAATATAAACACTGTCTGCAACAAATGTTTTAAAATAACGTTCCAATTCGTTTATATTCGCTACAATAAAATGTTTGGTTTTTTGATGAAATTGTTTTCGTATTTTTTTTAAAGAAAAAGATTTTTTCTTACAAGATTTTCTTGTTCCTGTATTACTTTTTTCCTTACTTAATACATCACAAGATAAAATCGCATTATTTCCTTGTAATGTTTGCATCATAAATTCTGTTGGGCATATCGCAAGGCCATCGCCTTGTTCTTTTTTTAAATATGAGTTTATTATTTGTTCTACTGTCTTCATATTTCACCTATAATTTTTCTTACAACATATTCTGCACATAAAATTCCCGCTACTGCTGGAACAAAAGCACTAGAAGCAATTGTCTTTTCATGGATAGATGGCTGCTCTGTACTAGATACTACCATAATTTTTTCTTTTATATTTTCGTCTCGCATCATTTTACGTAAGTGTTTTGCAATTGGATCATAACTTGTTTTTTGTATTTCCATAATAGATACTTTAGAAGGATCTAACTTATTTCCCATGCCCATACTAGAAATCAGTGGAATCTGTTTAGAAATGCTAAAGCGAATCAATTCTTCTTTGGTTTTTAATGTATCACAAGCATCTACAATAAAATCAATATTTTCAACTATAGTTTTTTCCATATTTTCTTTTGTTAAAAAGATATTTTTAAGAATCACATTACAGTTAGGATTGATATCATCAATTCTATCTTTCCAAGACTCTGCTTTATTTTTACCAATAGTACTATGTAATGCAATAAGTTGACGATTGATATTAGTTAATTCAATCATATCATAATCTACTAATATTAAAGTACCAACACCACAACGAGCTAATGTTTCAACAACATATCCTCCTACTCCACCAAGTCCTACGATTAAAACAGTTGCATTTGTTAATTTTGTAATTGCCTCTTGGCCTATCAATAATTGTAATCTATCTAATGCATTCATCCTGCTCACCAAATTTATTATACAACAGAAATAATGAAAAAAGAAGAGTAGTCTCTTCTTATTATAAATATAATTTTGGAGGTCTCGCATCCATACTTTTTATAGTTTCAAAATATTTTACTTTTTGAAAAACACTTTCAGGTAACTCTTTTTCTACATTATACTGCTTATCTAAATATTGATAATCGAGAATCATTTGCAGAACTTACTAATAATATATTAACTTTAATTTCTTTTAACATCACAAAACCTCCTAATAATGTTTTATTTTACCAAAAACTAGAGTAAAGTCTATAATGTTTTCTGATAATTTTCTCCCTGTTCAGGGGAATTTTCTCTTTCCAAAAGTTTATACAATAATACATAAGAAGAATCCTGACTTTTTTCTTTTACAACTTTTATCAATTCAGAGCGTCTTTTGCATAATTTATAATAAAATTCTTTATCCCTACTACTTATAAAATTGAATGATAATTTTGTCTTCGCATCTACTTCACGCATTTGTGGATCTAATTTATTTCTCAGTGTAATAGAACATTGCCCAAGTAATTGCTCTATTACTGGTCCGATTGAAGAATAATGGCCAAGGCATTCTTCTTTTTGACATATTTGAAAACGATAAATAAAATCATCCAAGCAATAAAATAATTCTAAAACTTGATTATTTTCACATATACCAAATGCAAAGCCAATTTCATTATCTTGCTTTCCAAAATTCATTTGTTTAATATAACCCACAAACCAGCCATCGTCCTCTATGATAATTTCTCCATTTAAAGCATAAGAATATTGGTTGGTTACAAAATTATGATTCCAATATCCTTGAATTGTCTTTATTTCCATAACCCCACTCCTACTACAATTTTCCTTATCATATCATATCCCGGCCAAAAATTCAATTTTTACTCTACTAAAATTAAACGGTTTATACGATCTAAATAATGAGAATCTGAAAGCTTATTTATAGTTACTTTTAACTGTGTTCCAGATGCATGAATGATTAAATCATTTCCAAGATAAATCATCACATGACCTGGCATGTATAAAAGTGATGGAACATATTTTTCTATTTCTTGTTCTTTTTCCAAATAAGAAAATCCTTCTAAAGATATAATATTTCCAACGCTTTCCTTCTGATCGATCGTATTTCTAGGAAACACAAAGCCAAATGTACGATAAATATTAGAAATATAACTTGAGCAATCCACTCCATCATCCATACCACCCCAATGATATGGAAATCCTTCATACTTAAATGCTTGTACAATTATATTTTTCTTTGTATATGGTAAATAACCAATATGTACTTGATTCTTTCCCAGTAGAATTTTTTTTATTTGTACAAATCCATCTTCTTTTTTAATAGGAAATGCAAATTGGTACCCATTTTCTACAACGCCCAAATAGGGTAACCTTACTCCCATATCTAGTAATGTATCTTCTACTTCAATCATAGGATCTGTAATGACACCAAAATGGGATGGATCATAGAAATAATTATATATATCATCTTCTGCGTAAGCAATATCTTCTTTTTGAATCCAGCCAACATAAGTATTCATCACTATAAATACCCACTTTTGATCTAAACTTTCATGTAAAATTAAAACTGGCGTCGCAACAGATACTTCTGTTTCTTGTAATTGATCAAAATCATATACATTTTGGTCTTCAAAGAAATGAGTAGTAGTGGGAAAAGATTTTAAATTTGTACGGTGAATAACAATACCTTTTTGATTTAAAACTTCATCTTTTATATGTTCTATATTACGATTTTGCAACATGGATGTGATCTCATCATTTGTGACTTCTTCATTTCCATTATATTTTGGAAGTTTCGGTGGGAGATAACGAGTAATATATGTGATGATTTCGTCTTTAGTATATATAGGATCCAAATGGTACAAAGAATTTGTTTTACTAAAAATTTGTTGATTATAAATTTCAATTTCATCAACACTTAATAAAACTTGATCTGTTATATATTCAAGAAATGGTTTTGTATCTTCAGCAATATTTTCTATATTAGTATCTAAATCTACTTTAGGAAATTTTTCTTCATAAATAAAAAAACAAGCCAAACCAAATAATAACACACATAATATCTTTTTCATATATTCACCTATTTCATTATAAAATATATTTTCATATTTTTATGAAATCATTGATAGACAAATTCTGCACAGCATAAAATTTCGTATTTTATACAAACTAGTAATGAAATTAGAGGTTACAATATGAAATTATGGTTTAAAAAATATAGATACTATATCATTGCACTTATATCCATTATTATTTTGGATATGGCAATTATTGGACTTATTCTTTGGAAAAAAGAACAAATTGAACTCAAAAAATTAGAAAAAAAATTAGAAGAAACAAAACAAGAAGAAGTGGAAGAAACATCTCCCCTGTATAACCCCCCTAAAGATATAAATGATTCTTCTTGGAACTATATTGATTTTCCTTTTTTACAAGTTGATTTTAAAGATTTACTAGTACAAAATCAAGATACCGTTGGTTGGATTCAAATTGATGGAACCAATGTCAATTACCCGATTGTTCAATCAAAGAGTAATGAATACTATTTAACACATGCTTTTGATCATAGTTATACCAAAGCAGGTTGGATTTTTTCCGATTATCGTAATAACTTAAATCATATGAATCCAAACACCATCATTTATGGACATGGAAGAAGAGATAATTCTATGTTTGGAAGTTTAAGATTTCTATTAGATGAAAATTGGTATCAAAATAACGTTCCTATTATTAAATTATCAACGCCAAAATACAATTACCTATTTCAAATATTTAGTATTTATACCATCATTGAAGAAGGTTATTATATTACAACGCATTTTAAAAATAATCAAGAATTTCAATCATTTATGGATACTTTAGTAAATCGTAGTCAATTTGATTTTCATACAACCGTAAATACTCAAGATAAAATTCTTACATTATCTACATGCTTAGACAATGATGAATGGCGTGTAGTGATTCATTCAAAATTGTTGAAAAAAGAAACTCGTTAAAGTTTCTTTTATCCTTGGGTTACCAATTTCTTCATACTATATCCAAAAGAAATAATTCCAAATAATATCATTACAATATATCCAGTAAATGGATCACTTGTATTAGGGTTTTCTGGTACAGTGAATAAACTATTAATTTCTTGAATTAAAAATTCTTGTCCTTCTACTAATACTTGTTTTACGCCATTCATCTCTAGGATTGCATTTGTAGAATCTTCTGGTACCCAAAGGGTTGGCTTATCGCTTGATTCAGTGGTATTAACAATTTTTGCATTATCGCTAATAACTAAATGTGCAGATGATTCAACAGCTACACCTTGACCTAACTCAATTCCACCAAAACCATTTCCTGAAACATCAATTGTTCCAACAAATGTAACATGGCCACCATTTACAAGTAAACCACCATTACCATTAGTTAGTTTAATATCCTTAATGGTAGCAGTTGTTTTATACACTTGTAGTACATAAATTCCACCCCAGACAGTATTGTCTGAACTTCCTTCGCCATAAGTACCAACATACTTCATTGCGTGTCCAGCACCATCAATTGTAACAGGTCTTAAAATATTGATTTTTTCTGTTGTTTCAATATCATTTCCTAATACAATTGTTGTAATACCTTCATCATCTAAAGCTTCCTTGAATTCTGCTTGATTATGAACTGTTGTAGAAGACGCTGCACTTACATTAAAAGCAGGAAAAAGTGCCATAAGAAGCAATAAAACGCCAATTTTTCCTTTATGTTTTTTCAACATATTTTACTCTCCTTTCCATTTATAGTTTGAGCAAGAATACACAAAATATGCTTTTTGAAGCAATCATTGTCAATATTTTGTATAATAAATGAAAAATTTTATATACTAAAAATAGAAAAATTTATTTTATTCCTATAAATGCTCTAATCCATTTTGAAAATTTACCATACATTATAGTAAAGTATCTTGATGGAAAGAAGGTATTATATGGAAAATATATCTTTAGGTCAAATTGTAACTATACTCTCCTTTTTAAGTGTTTTGATTGGGGTCGTGACTAGTATTATTACTTTCTTTAAATTGTTCATTACAAAATTACTAAAACCGATCAATCAAAAAATTGATGAGCTACAAGAATTGTCTTCACAAAGCAGAAACAATATTGAAAAAGAACTCATCAAAATGATTTTAGTCAATTTTATGAATGATATAGAACAAGGTAATTTAAAATCACAAATTCAAAAACAAAACGCTTTTGAATTGTATGACCGTTATCAAGAACTTGGCGGAAATTCTTATATTCATGATAAATGGGAAAAACTCATCAAAGAAAATAAAATATAAAATTTCAAAAAAGCTTAATTTAAAATTAAGCTTT
>CANQAF010000040.1 GCA_947588975.1 uncultured Bacilli bacterium | reverse complement strand
CCAAAATCTAAATCTGAAGTAGTAATTACATCTTCTGCTTCAAAAGTTATCATTTCTAATTCTGCTTCGACATATTTTTCCATTCCGATTCACCTTCTTCCTTTTTGAAAAGATATACATTTCAATTTTTTTATTTAACAGTCATATGCAAACTGTTAATAAGAGTATAACCCCCCCCCCGAACTCTTTTGTCAAGGAAATACGTTATATTTCAAAAAAAAACATGTCAAAAATAAATGTAAAGTTTTAATTATATTTTGTTCGAATATAACTAACTTTTTCAAATAATGAATATAGGCAATGTACCTTTTATATTATTATATTTTTTTAATTCAAATATTTAAAATAAAAAAAGACAACTAAAGTTGTCTTAAGCGTTTTGTTTTTCCGGATAAACACTTACTTGTTTTCTATCTTTTCCAACACGTTCAAATTTTACATATCCAGCCACTTTTGCATATACAGTATCATCACTACCAATTCCTACATTGTTTCCTGGATAAATTTTTGTTCCACGTTGACGATATAAAATAGATCCACCGCTTACATATTCTCCATCTGCGGCCTTTGCTCCAAGTCTTTTAGAAATAGAGTCACGACCATTTTTCGTAGAACCCTGACCTTTTTTATGAGCAAAAAATTGAATATCTAATCTCATGAAATTTGTCATAGGTAACACCTCCTCATTGATTTATTTTGATATACTTTTTATAATCTTGTTCTAATTCTTCTAATAGAGAAACTAAATTATCCATTAAAAGATCAATTGTATCAGAATGTTTTAAAATTTCTAATTTTATATAAGCTTCTTTTTTTTCATAATGAATACTTGATTCATCTACACGAAGCATCGCATTAATAGTTGTAATTAACATACTACTTACACTTGCGCATACAATATCAGTACCTTTTACACCATATCCAGCATGACCTTCAACTGTAATACAGTTGATCTTATCACTTTTATCAATTTGAATACGTGTCATTATTTACTCACAACTGATTTAATTTCCACTTTGGTATATGGTTGACGATGTCCTTGTAATTTACGGTAATTTTGTTTTTGATGATATTTAAATATACGAATTTTCTTTTGTTTTCCATGTTTAACTACTTCACCAATTACTTTGGCACCAGTAACATATGGATGTCCAACAACACCATTTGCCATTAGAACTTTATCAAATTCAATTGTTTTACCAGGTTCTACATCAATTTTTTCTACATATAGAACTGTACCTTCTTCTACATAGTATTGCTTTCCGCCAGTTTCAATTACTGCTTTCATAAATAACCTCCTTTATCATTTCTAAGACTCACCATTAAGGTACATAAATGTTTGTTCACCTTTTCTGTGTGGTTGTAGAGTGAGGCTCTACACAATATAGAATTTTAACATAGTTTATTCTTTTTGTCAACGAATTAAACCCTATTTAATAGATTATATTCTAAAAATTTCCATTTCATTTTTCCATTGACCATCTATTAAAAACAAATGAGAATATCCTCTTTTCATTTGATTCAGCTTTTGTCCTTTAATTTTTTTAATTTTTGGAAAAGAAAATACATATAAATATCTTTCCAACAAAAATTTATCTATTTGATAAGGAATTTCTCGATAAAAACGGTAGTTTTCTTTTGCCAGAAATAACAAAATAATGAAAAATACAAGGTTTTGATACATAGTTGCATACAAAATAAGTCCACATAATAATATTATAGATATCCAAAAACCAATATATTTTGCGTTTTTATATGAAAAAAATGTTTCAAGAACAAGTTGTAACATTTTAAACCCATCTAATGGAATAATGGGTAGCAAATTAAACTGTAATAATAGTAAGTGATACATAGTAAAAGTAGGATTGGTATAATGTAATACTGATAAAAGCAAGAAAAAAAGAATTTGATAAAGCGGTCCTAATAGTACAATGACCCATTCCTCTTTGATTGGACGATTGCATTGTTCCTGAAACAATGTCATCCCACCAAAAGGTAAAATAACAACTTTTTCAATTCTCCAATTTTTTAATATGGCACCTGTTACATGACCTAGTTCATGAATCATAATCAGAATAGATATCCATATAAAATCTTTAAAATATCCTGTTAATAAACAAATGAAGCCAACTAGGTAATATAAAATATGAAATTCAAACGGAAAGTTGTTCCTCATAATTTAACACAGTACCATTCTGTTTATATACTAAATAAAGTTGGTCTCCATTGATTTCTCCAAGTAAACTTCCTTTTTCAACATAATCATATAATTTTACATTTACAGTTTTTAAATTACAATACCATATATCGACACCATTCATTTGCTGTACAATTACAGTATTCCCATATCCTTCTTTTTCTCCAATAAATACAACCATGCCACTTTCTAAAATAGGTACTAAATACTGATTAGATACCGTCAGTGCCACTCCATCTTTATATTTATGTTGTTCTGAATAAACCAGTTGTTCTTGAAAAACAGGTTCTGTTTCATGATTCCATAAATTTTGAAATGGCAAAGGAGAACCAAAATACTTTTGGTAAGTGGTATTCAATGCTGCAAACGAAAGATGAGAATCATATACATATTGATAAAATGTAGCTTTTAATTTATCATTTGATTTTAGTAAAATTAAGGAAACTAGAGTTAAAACAATAGTAATTCCTAACTTTGAAATCCAACGACCATAGCTTGTACGTTTCACAGTAACAGTTTTAGGTAATTTTCTTTTTTGTTTCATTTGTTTACGTATTTTTTGAATTTCCGGACTCATATAATCACCTACTTCATTATATGTACCATATATTAAGTTAGAACTTTTTTAATTTCTGTGCAAAGAAATCCACAAAAGTCCGCATAAGAAATATCCATATATGATATTTGGAAGAAAAGAAGATATCATAATCATAAAAAAATGTGTCATGTTAAAAGATAAATACCCACAAAACAATAAAATGCTATAGGATAAAATCCGATATAGAAGAAGAAATACAATGAATACTAATATCAAACTATACCAAGATTTTGATAACCATGTATATGTTTTTCGAAATCCGTATCCTAATATTAAGAATATTACTGCATGAAATAATAAAGTATTTGTAATTACATCATAGAATAATCCAGTACAAAATAAATAAATATAATAATCTTTTTTAAAATGAAAATAATAACTTCCAATCCAAGTAGATATCAGAGTAAAAAGAATGCCAGAACTAATAGATAGATAAGGAATATATAGAGTAATCATCATCTCTAAAAAGAAAGAAATAATGGTTGTTATAATTGCAGTCATTCAGCTACCTCTTTATTTTGTAAAACTGTAACATATCGAATATGATCAAAATCAACACTAGCTTTTATCCAAACTGTTCTTGCTAAATCAAAATGATCAACTTGAATTTCATCTACAGTTCCAATTAAAATACCTGGAGAAATATGTCCTCCAAAACCTGTAGTCACAACCATGGCATTTGGTGCAATTTCTGTATTTTCTGCAATTCCTTCTATTTGGTAACGTTTTGTAACCATATCATAATTGGAAAGAATACCATATATATAATTCCCATTAGATTCTATTTTGACAGAAATTTTATGATTACTATCTGTTCCAGTTAATAATTTCACTGTACTACTATGTTTAGATGTATATAACACTTGCCCTATCATTCCTTGAGAAACAATCACAGCCATCCCTTCTTCAATTCCATCATTTTTTCCTTTATCAATTATGATTGTTTGATACCAACTATCTAAGTTACGTACAACAACACTCGCATAAATCATTTGATCATCAGAATAAATTTGATTTAATTCTAACAATGATTTCATTTCTATTAATTGAGATTCTAATTCTTGATTTTTAGCTTGTTCCGCTTGTAATTGATCTACCTCTTGTTGTAAGTTTTTATAATTTTGATAGATTTTATTTTTTTCTCTATTTTTATCAATTTGATTCATAACGAACTGTACAGGAAAAGATACTGTTTTTTTTAAAACAATTACAAGATCTTGCATACTTTGTTCTATTTTAGTAGGCTTTCTTTGATCACGAATAAAAAACATCATACTAATAAATAAAAGAATACTCACTAATACAATTATCAAATATGCATATTTATTCTTTATTTTTTTATGTTTACTCATAAATCACCTATTTCTATTTTGAATTCATATCTCCATTTTCAAAAAAGCTATAATATTGATGTTTTCCAATAATAATATGATCTAATAATGGAATCCCCAATAATTTTCCCACTTGTATAAGATTTTGCGTCATGACATAGTCATCTTTACTAGGCATTACGTCTCCAGTCGGATGGTTGTGCACACAGATAATAGCAGTCGCTGATACTAAATATGCTTCTTTAAAAATATCTCGAGGGTGCACCATACTATAATTTACTGTTCCAATAAATAATAATTTTTCTTTGACAATCGTTTTTTTAGAATCTAAGTATAAACAGTAAACATGTTCCTGCTGTTTATTTGACAAAATGGTACGGTAATATTCATAAATTAATTTAGCTTGATTAAATTTTTGCCCTGATAATGTTTCCACACTTCGATCAATTCGTTTTCCTAACTCAATTGCTGCTAGCAAAATCGATGCTTTTCCTTTCGCAATACCCGGAATTTTACATAGGGTTTCATAAGATATTTCCTTTAATTCAGAAATACATTTTACGTGTGATAATATTGTCGTTGCAAGTTCTTTTGCAGATTGTATGCGGTTTCCTGTTCGAAGTAAAATCGCTAATAATTCTTCATTACTAATGGATTCAGCGCCATATTGTAACAATCGTTCAATTGGGCGTTCGTGCATTGGAATATCTTTAATTTTGGTCATCTATTACTAACTCCTCATATTTTGCTAAAATTTGTGTACAGGCAGCTTGAATCGTTTTAGAATCATTTGTCCCACTTAATAATTGTTCATATTGATTCAATACTTCCAAAAATGCTGTACTCTTTACAGAAAATTCTTTTACATAAATATCATACCCCATGTCGTGAAAATAACCTTTTAATTTTTCTAAATTTTCTTCACTTTTAATAATCGCAACAAATGCATAATATTTTCCATCTTGTTCTATATATGTGTAGTATTCAAAATCCACTAGATTTTGTTTCATACTATCTAAACTAGAATAGACACCTTGTTGTAAAAAATAAAGATTCGATTCTGTTTCTGGAGTGGCAATCGTAGGAATCGTTTTTTCTTCTTTATGGTATTGATTGAACATAAACTGCCCCATTAAAAATCCTACTGCAATACAGACGACTATGATTTCTAAATTTTTTTTCATAAACCTCACCCACTATACTGTAACAAATCAATTTGTCTATTTTTGTCATTAACAATACACATATAAAAAAAATATCATCATATGATGATATTTATAATGTGGCCATATCTTTTTGTCTATGATGATATTGTCGTATTAAGCAAATCACTATTTGGAATATAATTAAAAGCACAAAAACAATAAAATAGAAAATACTATGATTTTGCCATATTTTATATATACTATTTAACATTTCGTCTATATAAATTCGAATAGGTTCTAGTTCTTGTGGATAATATTGTTGAACCAAAATTGGTATATAATGATATAGTGCACTAAGGGCCAATGATATGGTTATAAATGGAATCATTAACCATTTAATAAAATGGAATTGATTGATCTTTAAAAGTACTATCAATGCCAATTGTACTATAATGCCAATGATCAGAAGAAATTTATATTGATATACTTTTTGAATTATTTTCATAATCGTACGGAATTCTTCTAATTTTTGTTTTGCCATTTGAGCATTTTCGTTTTGAGAAATTATATTTTCAACAAAGGTTTCTGCTTCAGGTATTTTCTCTACTATTTTAGGAGTAATTGTTTCAATTTTTTGATGAATCGTTATTTGATCCTCTTTAGTTAAATATTCGGATACATCAATGTTGTGGCTCTCTAATTGATTGATTGCATAATCAAAACTATTTGAAATGGTAATTGTTAGTTCTTCTGCTGATAAAACTGGTGGTTCTTTTTCATACAAAATATAATCCATTCCTTCTGCTACATATTTTCCAAGATACTCTTTTACTTCCTCATTTTCCAGTATATAATCGACATAATCTTTTGGAAGTCCAGTTTGTTCTAACAAATCATAGATTTCTGTTTGAATTTGATCACCCATTAATTGTTTCATATCCAAATTTTTGACTGTATTGATAATATTTTGTTTTGAAAATAAATGTTCAGTACTGTTTAAACCTGCTAGCAAGAATAAACTAATACTAGTAGTTATGATTAATATCAATACTAATATTTGTGCAAATATGCGACTTATTGCTTTCATAATTTCATTCCTCTCTTATTCCAATCTATTCTAAAAAATTTTATTTTTCGGACATAATAGTATCTATTTTATTTTTTGCAAAACTTACCGTATTTAAATCAGGCTCCATAACATAAAGTCTTCCACTACTATAACTATATGTATATTCACTCTTTCCAACTCCATCTAAACTAATTGATTCGATTGTCCATGATGGCATTTTATCTAATTGCATATGAACTAAATCATATATTTTATTACTACCCATATTGGTTTGGAAACTATTCTGTAAAGAATTTAAAATATTCGTATATTTTGTGATCATAGTTTTAGAACTTAATGCTTTATTAATAATGGCAGTAATTACAGCTTGTTGATTTTTTCCCCTTTGACGATCGCCATCTTTAAATGCGTAACGTTCTCTTGAAAAACTTAATGCTTCTTTTCCATTCAAATGATTGATTCCCTTATGATACACATAATTACCATGTATAGTTTTAAAATCATAATCAGAATATACATCTATTCCTCCAATTGCATCTACTAAACTTTCTAAAGTAGTAAAATTTACTCTTGCATAGTAATTAATATCAATATCTAATAAATCTTCAATTGTTGCAATCGACATATCTACTCCATAGATACCTGCATGTGTTAATTTATCCCGGTAACCAGTTGTATTATGTAATCTTACATAATAATCTCTTGGTATAGATGTAAGTAAAATTTTATGTGTAATAGGATTCACTGTAATAATGATATTGACATCACTTCTTGATACAGAAGCAATATTACCATATACATCTATTCCACTAATATATAAATTAAATGATTCTTTTGTTACATCTATATCTTTTTTTACAATTTCATTATCAATTTGAATTTCAATTGTTTCAAGAATTTTCGTATTTTCTTCAAATAAAGCATCATCATCTTGAATAATGGATAAGAAAGAAGCATTCACATAAATAGCATCTATATTTTCATCTAATAAATCTTCGCCCAATTTTAAAATATCTTCGTATTGTTTTTTTTGAAAAGAAAGTTTAGATTCTAATCTTTCTATAGATTCTTCATGTGTATCTAAAATACTATTATAAATTCCTATTTTTTTATTGTTTAATTGATCAAGTGTTGAATAAGGACTTTCTTTTAAGACAACTATATAATAATTTTCAATCTGATATTTTTTATCTTTTATGTTTCCCATAAAATCAATTGTTTTATATAAATAAGAACATATCAGCAATAAAATACTTAAGAAGATAATACTAAAAATCTCACTACTTATTTTCGTTTTTAACGGAATTTTAGAATACAACATCAAAATCAATAAAATAAGTGTAATCACTGAATATACACAAAACAATATTAACATATATTTACTAGGTAAAATATGAATTTGTGATAGTAATATAAAAAATATCAATGAAACTATAATCCAAATAGTAGAAAGAAATTTTCCAATTTTTTGACATAAGATTCGTTTTCGTTTATTATTCTTTCTTGCCACACTACCACATCCTATATCATTGTATCATAAAACCTGATTTTTGCATATAAAAAAGAATCTAAAAGATTCTTTTCTATTCATATGAAATTAATTAGTTCCATTCATTTGTTTTGCAACTTCTGCTGCAAAATCTTCTTCTTTCTTTTCCATTCCTTCACCCACTTCATAGCGAATCATGTGAGTAATGGTACCTTGATTATTTTTTACATATGTTCCAACTGAAATATCCCCATCTTTAATAAATGGTTGTTCTTCCAAACAAATTTCTTTATAAAATTTTTGAATACGTCCTTCAACCATTTTTTCAGCAATTTCAGCAGGTTTTCCTTCATTCATTGCTTGTTCTTTTAAAACAGTTCTTTCTTTTTCTACTTCTGCACTTGGAACATCAGAAGTTTTAATATAAGTTGGTTTCATAGCTGCTGCATGCATAGCAACATCTTTTGCTACTTCACTTGATGCACCTTCGACAACAGTTAATACTGCAATTTTACCACCCATATGAATATACTCACCAAATGATTCATTATCATTCTTCGTAATTTTTTCAAATCTTCTAAATGATAACTTTTCACCAATCTTAGCAGTTTTATTTACAATTAAATCATTTAATGTTCCTTCACTTGTTGGTAGTTTCATTGCTTCTTCCATTGTTTTTGCGTTTCCATGTAACAATGTATTAAGTACAGTAGATACCAAATTCGTAAATTCTTCATTTTTTGCAACAAAATCAGTTTCAGAATTAATTTCTACAATGACTGCGTCATTACCTTCTACTAAAATACCTGCAAGTCCTTCCGCAGCAATACGATCTGCTTTTTTAGCAGCTTTAGAAATACCTTTTTCTCTTAACCAATCCATTGATGCATTAATATCACCATTATTTGCCTCTAATGCTTTTTTGCAATCTAACATTCCAGCACCAGATTTTTCTCTTAGTTCTTTTACTAAACTTGCACTTATCATATTTTTTCCTCCTTCTGTTCAAAAAAGATGATATAAATCATCTTTCTAAAGTTTATTTTAAAGCTTCTAAAAGCTCTGCTTTTTTCATAGTTGAATATCCTTTTATTTCTTTAGATTTTGCCATTTCACGAAGTTCTGATACTGTTAATGTAGATAAATCTTTAGTGGCTTTTTCTTCTACATTTACATTTTCTACAACTTCTTCTTTTGCAATCTCTTTCTTTGGATGTTCATTCTTTACTTCTTTTTTATCGAAAGATTTTTTATTATCATTTACATTTTTATTTCCATGGAATTTTTCATTATTTGTTTTATTACCATCTAATCTTTTAGAATCTTTACGTTTTACAGATTCTACAGCACGTTCCATAATGGCTTCTGCGCTATCTTCTTTTTTATCGTCATCTTTTACATAGTCTACAATTTTTCCACCATTGGCTTCCACAATTGCATTTGCCATAACACCTGTAATTAATTTAACTGCACGAATAGCGTCATCGTTTCCTGGAATAACATAATCTACCATATCAGGATCACAGTTTGTATCTACAATTCCAAATACTGGGATATGTAATTTTCTAGCTTCTTTAATTGCAATCACTTCTTTTGAAGGGTCAACAATATATAAAGCATCAGGTAATTTTGTCATTTCACGAATACCACATAAAAGTTTATTCAATTTGTCATATTCTTTTCTTAAACCAATTACTTCTTTTTTAGGTAATAAATCAAATGTTCCATCTTGTTCCATTTTTTCAATATCTTCTAATCTTTTAACTCTCTTACGAATTGTTTTGAAATTTGTTAAGGTTCCCCCTAACCATCTTTCAGATACATAGTATGAATTAGAACGAATCGCCTCTTCTTTAATAGCTTCACTGGCTTGTTTTCTAGTTCCTACAAATAATACCTTTCCACCATTTGCAGCAATTTCATGTAATGCAGCATATGCTTCTTCAATTTTCTTTGCTGTCTTTTGTAAATCGATAATATAAATTTCATCTCTAGCTGTAAAAATATACTCTTTCATTTTTGGGTTCCATCTTTTGGTTTGGTGACCAAAATGAACACCTGCTTCAAGTAAATAACTCATTGACACAACGGCCATATTCTCTTCCTCCTTTTGTTATTTTCTTCCATTATTTCGAAATAACACCACCTATTAGGCACTTGGCGTTACAATTCATAATGTGCTTATTTGAAAAAGCCATATGTATTATACCATATAATTATATGTATAGACAAGAAAAAAATACAAAAAAAAGACTTTTTAGTCTTTTAATTTCTCTTGCTTATGACATATAAATTTTTTTGTAAATGAAGTTGAAGTTGTTGATTCATCTTGTTTAGAATCCATACAATATGCAAGATAATCTTCTCGACATACATCGTAAGATAATGGACGTTTTATAATTTTAATTTTCTTTCCATTATAATTTGTATACCAATTTTCTTTTGAATGTTTTGGTTTATAAATTGCAATAAAATCCCCACACTCTAAACAACGTAAAAGACAATAATCACAACTAAATTCACTAGTAGGAACTAATTCTTTTTCATCTTTACAGTAAAAGGGCATTTTATAAAACCCACAACAATAATATAATGGATGATTACATTGACAAATTACTTTATTTAAAATATGGTTAGGATCATCATGTCCAATACTTAAATCTAATACATTAGTCACTTCAGATTTCATAGTTTTTAAACTCTTTAATATTTCTTTATTCATAATTTCATCTCTTTCAGCCGAGCTATACTATATCATACTTTTAAAAAAAATACAAATCAAATTGTATTTTTTT
>CANQAF010000039.1 GCA_947588975.1 uncultured Bacilli bacterium | reverse complement strand
ATATAGAAATAGAATGGAACATTGAATTTTAAGAAATAATGATATTTTTGGACTTTTCCTATTCCTGCACATGGGGGTTCTGATCCGGGAGCTATGTATAAAGAAATTCATGAGGCAGATTTAAATTTAAAAATTAGTGAAAAATTAGAAGAAAAATTAGTTTCTCTTGGAGCTATTGTGTATTTAACGAGATATGGAGATTATGATTTATCAGTCAATCATACTATTAATCGTAAAAGAAGTGATTTATCTAGAAGAGGGAATATTATTAATCGCTCTGACTGTGATTTGTTTTTATCAATCCACTTGAATGCAGAAGAAAGTGGAATGTGGAGAGGCGCAGAAGTATATTATGATGATGTACATCCTGAAAACAAGAAAATTGCTAAAATTATGCAGGAAAAATTAAAAAAGTATTTAAATAGTAATCGTACTATGAAAAAGACAGATGTGTTTTATCTGCAAAAACGAATTGAAAAACCGGGCGTTCTTATAGAAGCTGGATTTTTAAGTAATAGTAGTGATCGATATTTGTTAAAACAAGATAGTTATCAAAATAAAATTGCAGTTGCAATTACAGAAGGCGTTTTAGAATATATTCGTGAAAGAGATAAGTAATATCTTATCTTTTTTAATGATTATTTTGTAATATGTGATATAATGGTAATGTAATGGTAGGTGATGATATGTCAAAGAAAAAAATATTTAAAACATTAGATGAACAAGTAGAAATTTTAAAATCGAAGGGCCTTATATTTGAAGATGAAGAGCGAGCAAAAGGTATCTTATTTAGGGAAAATTATTTCTTTATTAATGGATATCGACGCTTATTTACCCGTTCATTACAGGAAAGTAAATTCATAGAAGGAACAACGTTTGAAGAATTATATGCGATGTTTTTGTTTGATCGTAGATTACGTAATATTATGTTTAAATATATATTAGTGATTGAAAATAATATAAAATCTATCATTAGCTATCAATTATCTAGGAAATATGGTTTTAAGGAAAAAGATTATTTAAATCCAAAAAACTTTTCTCAAGACAGTATGAAAGTACGACAGGTACACGATGTAATTAATAAAATGAAAAGACAAATCCGTTTAAATGGAAGACAGCATACAGCAACATTGCATTATATTAGTAACTATGGCTATATCCCTATGTGGATTTTAGTGAAGGTATTATCATTTGGAATTATTGCTGAATTATATAATATTTTGAAAATAGAAGATCAGATAGAAATTGCTGAATTATATAATATTGATTCTGAAACATTATCTATTTATCTTAACTTACTTTCTAATTTTAGGAATTTATGTGCGCACGAAGAAATTTTATATGATCATAGAACTCAACGTATGATTCCTGATTCAAAATATCATTATTTATTATCAATTGACATGACAGATGATGAATATAATTATGGTAAAAACGATTTATTTGCACTTATTATTATCATGAAACAAATGCTAAGTAAAGACGAATTTACCCTTTTGATAGATGAAATCGGTTACGAAATTGATGTTTTAGATGGTAAAATAGATGTAGTGCCTTTGAATTTAATTTTGAATAAAATTGGATTTCCTGATAATTGGCGTGACATTAAATCATTATAGGAGGAACTATGAAACAAATATTTAAATATTTTGTTGTTGGTTTTTTTTGTATTACGATTGGAATATGTGGTACTATAGTGGTATATCACCGTTATGGGAATAGTATTCCTAGTGAAACTGTGCAAACAGTAAATGAAGTAAATATCCATGAAACAAACACAATTAAATCTGCCATTGATAAAATTTATGATGCAGTTATGGTGGTACAATCGACAGACGCAAGAGGTGGACAATCCAGTGGGACAGGATTTGTATATAAAAAAGATGACAAATACGGGTATGTATTAACCAATCATCATGTTATAGAAGATGCTGTTTCTATTAAATTACTTACGTCTGGAGAAAAAGAGATTGAAGCTACACTACTAGGTAGTGATGAATATTCAGATGTTGCAGTATTGGCTATAGATGTATCTGAAGTTATTCAAGTTGCAATTTTAGGTGATAGTTCTGAACTTGAATTAGGAGATACTTTATTTACTGTGGGATCTCCATTAGGAAGTAAATATATTGGAACTGTAACCAAAGGAATTTTATCTGGGAAAGATAGAAAAGTAGAAACAGATGGATTTATCATGGATGTGTTACAAACCGATGCAGCGATTAATCCTGGTAATAGTGGTGGACCACTTTTAAATATTAATGGTGAAGTA
The DNA here is from genome assembly GCA_947588975.1 of uncultured Bacilli bacterium. GTDB lineage: Bacteria > Bacillota_I > Bacilli_A > RF39 > UBA660 > UBA5026. The sequence continues at coordinate 8,718 of CANQAF010000039.1, read as the reverse complement.
ATAGGTATTACTTCTATGAAGATGGTTGAAGATGAAATAGAAGGAATGGGATTCGCAATCCCAATTGAAATTGCCTTATCTGAAGTTAAAAAATTAGAAAAAGGGCAAGAAATCGTAAGACCTGTTTTAGGTGTTCAAATCGCTGAACTAGATAATCCATATTTAAAACGAAGTTATCAAATTGAAATTCCATCTAATGTTGAAAATGGTGTTGTCATTATAAATGTAGAAGATAATAGTATTGCTAAAGATGCAGGTTTACAAAGAGGCGATATTATAACATATATTAATGATCAAAAAATTGAAAGTGTGAATCATTTTAAATATATCTTGTATCAACAGAATATTGGTGATACAATCTCAATAAGAATTATTCGAAATGGAAATGAAAAAACATTAAAGGTTGTATTAGTATAAAGAAATTATTAGTAGAAGGAAGTGTGCTATGAAAAAGAAACAAATTATTATAATGCTAGTTATAATTGTAAGTGTATTAATCGCAATAATAGGAGTTTGGATGATTCGTTTTACTAAAAGTGATGCTTATAAATTTAAGAAAGAGTATGAAAGTCTTAATAATCAAACAACAACTAGTGGTACTAAATATTTAAATGTCAGTGTTGATCAAAATAATAAAATTTATTATGCAACATTTGATGATGTTATGGATTTATTGGACCATGGAACAGGAATTATCTATTTTGGATTTCCTGAATGCCCTTGGTGTCGTAATTTAGTCCCTAATTTAATTGAAGCTACTAATGAGACATCTATTGAAAAAATTTATTATTTTAATGCATTATCTATTCGTGATACGAAAGTGTTAAATGAAGATGGAACGATTGTTACTGAGAAAGAAGGAACAAAAGAGTATTATCAATTAGTAGATGCATTAAGTACTGTATTAGGTCCATATGCAGGATTAAATGATGATTCTATTTTGCGTTTATATTTTCCAACGTTGGTATTTGTTAAGGATGGAACAATTATAGGTTGTCACGAAGGAACCTTAGATTCACAGAAAGATCCATATGTTGCATTAACAACTAGTCAAAAAGAAGAATTAAAACAAATTATTTTGGATCAAATTCATGATGTGCTAGGAGATATATGCGGTAGTAAATGTTAAGACGAGTAATCGTCTTTTTTTATGAAATGCATATGATAATATAGGAGGAATGATAGAATGAATAACTATAAAATCATTATTGACGCCAGTCATGGAGGTGACGATGTTGGCTGCTTACTTTCTAATGTTCCTGAAAAAAATATTACTTTAGAATTATCAAAATATATGTATCAAAAATTTCAACAAAAAAACATTCCTACTTTTTTAATACGTGATAAAGATGAAACAATTTTCCCCAAAGAAAGAATTAAAAGAATTACAGAATATTACGGAGATCATAAATATGTAATTGTGATTTCTAATCATATTCAAGAACAACCCAATTATCAAATTATATATCGAATTGGTCAATCTTCAAAATTACCAAACCGAGTTGCTTCTTATTTAATGCATCATCAGGAACTCGTTCAATGTGGAGTGAAACGATTAGGTATCAATCCAAATTTAAATTATTATGCAATTCAACGTGATGTAGCTAATATGCAAGTAATTTGTGTTTACTATCCTTTTTCGCAAAGTCGTGGTGATTTAGATAAGGGTGTAGATATGATTGTAGATGCAGTGTATGAATATATTACTGGAAAAATTAGTGATGATTCTTATCAAATTGTAGCAGGTGATACTATGTGGAATGTTGCAAAAAAATTTCAAATGAGTGTGAATGAATTGAAGAAAATAAATGGATTTACAGATAATTTATTAAGAACAGGGGAAATTATTCAAGTTAAAAAATCAGATGAGGAACTTCGATATTTTGTTGGAACAGGTGAGAATTTGTACCAAATATGCAATAAATTTCATATTGAATTAGAAGAACTAATGAAATATAATCATAAAAAAAATAACTTAGTTCAAATTGGTGAAGAAATCCTGATTCCTAAAAATGAGGAAATTTATCATCAAGTTCAAAAAGGGGATAATATATATCAAATTGCAAAAAAGTATCAAGTAAATATAGATGAGTTAATGCAGAAAAATGATTTAAAGGATCATGATTTAAAAACAGGTGATATAATTGTAATATAAAAACTTCTTTGAAAGAAGTTTTTTAATGAATCGCTTTACATTCTCCTGCCATTGGCTGATAAAAACAATGATTTTTATATCTTCCTGCGTTTTGTTGCCCCCACCATGTAGTTTGGCAAGATTGCCCAGTACTCGGTGCATAAAACCACAAAGCATTGGTTGCAGGATAATAATATTCGCCACGAATAACACGGTCAGCAAGTTCTTGCTCTTTTGTGGTTGGTTTACTAAAAAATAAGGGACTATCTTTTCCAGAAAAACCACCTGGAGTTTGATATATCATTTGCTGAATTGTTTTAATATCTGAAAATGTGAGACAGTCTGCTAGCACGCGGTTAACACCTACATTTCCGACCATTAACATTCCTAAATCTCCCTCTCCTATGGCTTCAGCACGCATTAAACGGGCTAATAAATCTCTTTCTGATTTGGTATATTTAATAATTGCCATTCTATCACCTATAACAGTATATGCAATTTTCGGGTGAAATTTTAAAATTGTAGGCATAAAATATTGTATAAATATATAATTTATGCTATAATTGATTTGTTTTCTAGGGGTGTAATTCAATGGTAGAATGACGGTCTCCAAAACCGTTCATGTGGGTTCAACTCCTGCCACCCCTGCCAGATTGCGTATAAATTCTATCACTTGATAGAATTTTTTTTGGCTTCCGTAATCTTTATGGTTAATTATTTAAATTATTTTTCGTCAGGTGTAAGCAAATAGTTAAAAAATTTAGTGTAAGATTCTTCAAATATTTTTCTGAACAAGTATAATTTACAAATGAATTATTTTGCTTGAAAATAATTGTATATAGATTATTTTGAAGTAGGAAGGAGGATGTAGTTTGAAAAAAGTAGTATGCTTTATGTTGTTATGTATAATTTCTTTTGTCGGTATTTCTTCTATAAAAGCAGCTGATGGGGATCAAATTAAATTTAAATATAAATATAATAGAGCAATTACAAATGCATGTTATTATGTAGATAGTTCAGCAGCGACATTTACTTCACAAATTAATGCAGCGGCTTATGATTGGGCACATTATGATAATCCATTAAATATGACTGCAGTATCTAGTAATTATGCAACACATATGGATTTTTATGGAAAAGCAGATTCATATTGGGGTGGAGATGGGACTTTAGGTGTTACTCTTCATTACTTAAATGGTGGAGCGTATATAGATCCTGATAATGGAAGTTGGTTTTATGCAGATATTTATTTAAATTTAAATAGATTACCATTAGCAAATATTCAAGGTACTACTGCACATGAAATTGGACATGCTTTAGGATTAGCACATTGGAACTCTAATCCAAATAGTATTATGGCACAAGCAAGCCATCGTGCAGTAAATACAGTTAAACCAGTTGATAATCAACATTTAAATGAAATCTATTCATAGAAGGAGGAATAACATGTCAAAAAAGGTTATAGCAATATTTACGGCATTTCTTTTCGTAGGATTTATTTGTGCAGGTGTTATTACCAAATCTCAAAATAACTTAAGCACAAGAAAATATAACCCAGGTGATGTTATTATGGAAATATCTGCAGAGTATGATTCAATATATGATAATGCTAATGTTGAACAATTAGAAGATCGTAGTGAATTAATTATTGTTGGTACAATTGAAAGTATTGATGGAGCAATTAATTATAATGAAGCACTTCAGACATATACTATGATATCTACAATTGGCAAAATTAAAGTGGATGAAATTATTAAAAATGATAATAGTATATCACAAAATGATGTTATTAATTTTATTCGTGCTGGTGGAACCATTAGCGTTGCACAATATGAAAAATCACTTGCTCCTAGACAAATTGTTAGACAAGGACTTGATAAATTAACACAAGATGAAAAGAAAAATACTTTTGTTAAAATGTCATACGAAGATGATATTGAAATAGAAGTTGGGAAAAAATATTTAATGTATTTAAACTATGATAAAAGTATGAAGTGTTATCGAATCATTGGAATGCAGTATGGTTTGTTAGAATATAATGACGCAACAAATCAAGTAAAAAATAATGAAACACAATCTTGGGAAACAATGAAATATAATATATAGTTAACTATATGACGAAATCTACCAGAGGGTAGATTTTTTGTATTCTTGAGATTTTTGAAAACAACTGCTATAATATATTTTTAGAATGTTACATTATAGGGATGAGTATTATGAATTTGAAAGAAATGTTATTAGATTTAAATGAGGAAAATATTACGAAACTATATAATACTTATAAAGATACAATTTTTCTATTTGTATTAAATATTACTAAGGATTATCACATGAGTGAAGATATTACAGAAGAAGTATTTATGAGAATTTTAAAATATCATAATACATATGATCGTTTTAAAAATCCAAGAACTTGGATTTTCACAATTGCTAAAAACACTACGTATACATATTTAAAGAAGAATAGAGAGTTATCATTAGAAAGTGAAAAATTAGAGTTTTTATTAAATAAATATAATTCTATTCAAAATGAAGATTCATTACTAATTGAAGAATACCTAGTCCAATTGAATGACTTAGAAAGGAATATTATTATATTGCATGTGTTTGGAGGATTAACTCATTTAGAGATATCGGAAATTTTAAATATAAAATATTCTCATGTAAGAGCAAAATATAACTATGCGATAAGGAAGTTAAGAAAAAAACTAAAAGGAGAGAATGAATCAATATGAATAAGAAACAGTTAAAGGATAAAATAAAAAATAATATTCAAATTCAATCGAAAGAATTTTTAAACGATTTATTAGAATATCCTGTAGAACCATGTAAAAAAAATAAAACTTTTAAATATAAATTTTCACTTCAATTCTTAATGATTCCATTAATTTTACTTATAGCATTTGTTTCTATAAATTTATGGAATAATAATAGATTAGAATCTAATAATAAATCTCAAATGAATAATGAGATATTCTTTAATAAGTTAGAGTATACGAATAAAAATGACGATGATAAATTGATTGATTCTCTTCAAATTATCCCTGATTATAATAATCTGCAGGATATTAATCAACTGTTTAATATTAAACTTTATGAGTCTCAATTTGATAATTTTGATATTAGTAATGAATGTTATAAAACCGAACTTTCAGGTAAATTACTTTATTGTAATGTAAGTTTACGAGAAAAAGGAAACGATAGTTTAAAAATTCAAATTGGAATTCAAAATGATGGATATCCATTATTTATTGATGAAAATGTAGATTCTTGGCAGGCACAACAAAACTTTGATAAATTAAAAAGCTCAAAAATTAATGGGGCAGAATTAATATTAATAAAAAATACAAAAAATAATTTAAGCAATATAAGAACAAAATTCATGAAAGGTAATTTGGGTATTGCTATTAATAGTTATGATATTGATGAAGAAGAATTTATTAAAGTAGTTACAACAGTATTAAATGGGTGATCATAAATAAAAAGAGTAAATTTACTCTTTTTATTTTAAAGAATTTATAAATTTTGTTATAAATCCATTTGATTGTGTTATTGCTTCTAATAAATACGAAATTATAAATAATAAACTTCCACTAAATGCTGCCAATATATCATACATAGTATCTTTTACACCAGTTTCAATTGAATGCTGTAAATTCATAGAAGTAAACTGATCCATTCCAAATTCAAAAAATTCCCATAAACATGCTATCATACATACAATTCCTAAAATATAAGTAATGTGAAATAAAACATTTTTATGTGGATTATGTCCGAATAGTTGTAATAAAATGATTGCAATAAAACAAGTAAGAATACCAGATAAAAAATGCGTAAATGTATCAAACCAACTAATATATTTATATAAATTGACACCAGATCCTAAAAATTGAGCTAGAAATATGAAAATGTAATAAACAAGTTCTATTTCTATACTCATATTAAACTTTAGTGTTTTAATTAATCGTGGAATAAGTAATAGAAAATATAAAGATAGATAGGTTGGAATGCGTGAAGTATTTCCTATTAAATAGTCATGAAATAATAGGTAGGTATTTCCTATTAACATAAATAAGATTAAAATGTAATTTAATATTTTTTTCATATATAATCACCTTTTGTTATATTTTATTTAAAAAAAGAGAAACTATGTGTTCTCTTTATTTGATAATGTATGGATTTTCTTCACTTCCATCACCACTTATATAAGGTAAATCACCAGATAAATGTAGTACCACATATAATGCAGCTTGTTGAGCGGCTTCTGTTTTATAAGCAATTCTTCCAATTGTATATACATAATTTGTTGTATCAGCATCCGCAGTTACTGTCCAGTATTCTTGTTGTAATTTAGACATCCAGTTATAGTTTACACAATTCATACTATTAATTCTTGTGCATTGAGGATCAATACTCGCTAACATGATTTCACTTGCTCTAGGAAGTGCTAATGGTTGTTTTTCTAATATATTTGAACATTCAATATTATTATTATCATTTACGCTACGTTTTCCAATGCAAACATCATGCGATATAATATAAGAACGGTCATTATCAGTAAAGAATTTATCATCGTTATATACATCTGCAACACGATCACGAATACGACTAATTGTATAGTTATTGATACCATCAGAATTGTCTGTAGCACTATTATATCGATCGTCCCATTCGTATGTTTCACTTTCTGCAACATGGATTAAACGAAGAGAATGATCAGCATTTACTTTTATAATTCTCCATGGTTCTCCAGAAAAAGTAACATAGTTGTTGACATATTCACCACGGAATATATATTCTTCTCCTACTTTATATAAACCGTTTCCAGCAGTAACAATATTAGACGGATCTATAATCTTTGATGCAATCGTTACTGTTTTATAACTATCACCACAGTCTAAATATGGTAAATATAAGTAGTAGCCATTATTATTTAATACTGTGATCGAACCAGTACATGCATTAACCTTACTCATATCATCAAGTGGTTTAATATAAGATTTCTCTACTAAGGTATCAACGGTAATAGTTGTTTTTCCTCCATCTTGAAGTGGCAACTGTTCTTTATTATCATTATAGTAATTTTGGGCTGCAGTTTTCATTTTTTGTTCGATTTTTGTAAATGATAATGTACGATTTGTAAAGATACTTGCAATTGCAATGATTACGATAAATAGAATAATGATAGATCCAATTACTACAAAGATTCTATATTTTGGATTTATTTTTTTGAGTGGATTATTAATTTTCATATGAACCTCCTGTTTATACAACGTTATTATAGCAAATATTGTATTGAAGTACAAGAGATAATATTTCTTCTTTTTTTCTTTTTTAATTCATATAATGCGATAGGTGATGGTATGAAAGAACCACTGTTGTTGGCACTAAAGGGGACATTAATCGGATTAGGAAAAGTGATTCCGGGAGTGAGTGGTAGTTTAATTGCTGTTAGCTTAGGTATATATGAGCGTGCAATAAATGCAATTAGTCATTTTTTTCAGAATATAAAAGAAAATATTGCCTTTTTAGGTACTTTATCTATTGGAATTCTTTTATCAATAGTTTTTGGCAGTAAAATCATTATCTATTTACTTGAATTTTGCTATGTACCAACCATGTTATTGTTTATTGGATTTATTGTAGGTGCAATTCCACGTTTTTTTGTGAAGTATAAATGTGATAAAAACTTTTTGCTTGTTTTTTTTCTTTCTTTTTTCTTTTTAATTGGAGTTCAACTTTTTACAAGTCATTCTACTTTTGTTCCCCAAGATACAATAGGCTCATATGCAATCATTTTGGGTATTGGTTTTCTAGATGCAGCTACGATGATTATTCCAGGAGTCAGTGGTACTGCAATTTTTATGATACTTGGATGTTATGAGTTTGTTTTAAATTTATTTGCGAGCTTGTCAGATTTTAATATACGAATTTCAGATATCATCAATTTTATATTTTTTGGAATTGGACTTGTAATAGGAATATATTTAGTATCCAAATTAATGGGTTTTCTTCTTAGAAAATATCCTCGACTTATATATGCATGTATTACAGGATTTGCTATATCTTCTATTTTTCTTTTATTACAAAAAGTTAGTGAATATCCTTTTTCTTTTTATGAATGGCTCATTGGTATTGTGCTTGCTATTTTTGGATATTCAATTTCTGCAAAGTTTAGAAGTGATTAACATTTTCTAAATTGATCTACATACAATATAATGAGGTGAAAACATGGAAAAAAAATTACCCAAAATTTATGCTAATAAAGTAGAGAAAACACATGGAAATAATAGCAAGGTAGCATATAGTTCTAGTGATGAAACACGTGCTGTTATCAAAGAAAATAATGATTCTAAAATACCAGTAATGAATATTAACCAAAAATTAAATCAAATTTTTAACTCTACTAGATATGTATATAAAGCAGATGTTGTAATTGTTACAAAGGATGGAACTATAAATCGTAAGATTATTGGACAAAATAATACACATTTGATTACAATTGATAATGAATTAATCCCAATTGCAGATATTGTCGATATTCATTTTGCAGATTAAAAAAATAGGCTTTTTAAAGCCTATTT
>CANQAF010000038.1 GCA_947588975.1 uncultured Bacilli bacterium | reverse complement strand
ACATCTGAATCGACAACAATTTCATATGCATATTCATTATAGTTGCAATTTTTGAGTTCTTCCATTAACTGAATTTGCTCTTCGATTATTCTTTTTTCTAATACATTTGCATTGACAACAATTTGATATGCATAGTAATCATAGTTACAATTCTTGAGTTCTTCCATTAACTGAATTTGGTCCGCAACTGTTCTGACCTTTAATATATCTACGTCGACAACAATTTCACATGCATATTCATTATAGTTGCAATTTTTGAGTTCTTCCATTAACTGAATTTGCTCTTCGATTATTCTTTTTAATACATTTGGATTGATAACAATTTGATATGCATAGTAATCATAGTTACAATTCTTGAGTTCTTCCATTAACTGAATTTGCTCTTCGGTTGTTCTTGCTTCTAATACATTTGAATCAACAACAATTTTACATGCATATTCATTATAATTACAATTCTTAAGTTCTTCCATTAACTGGATTTGGTCTTCGGTTGTTCTTGCTTCTAATACATCTGAATCGACAACAATTCGATATGCATATTCATTATAGTCACAATTTTTAAAAGTTTCCATTAACTGGATTTGGTCTTCGGTTGTTCTTTTTTCTAATACATTTGCATTGACAACAATTTGATATGCGTATTTATTATACTTACAATTCTTGAGTTCTTCCATTAACTGAATTTGGTCTTCGATTGTTCTTGCTTTCAATACATTTAAATTGATAACAATTCGATATACATATTCATTATACTTACAATTCTTGAGAGTTTTCATTAACTGAATTTGGTCCGCAACTGTTCTGACCTTTAATATATCTACGTCGACAACAATTTCACATGCATATTCATTATAATTACAATTCTTAAGTGCCTGTAATAATAATTTGATATCATTATCAGATAAATGATTTAATCGTTCCATTAATTTTTTAGCCATACCTAAATTTGGAACTTCATTCACAATCATCTTCATTATTTCTACTTTCATAATCCACCTCACTATTGATTATTTATTCTAACATACATTATTTTATAATGCAAGAAATAGTTTAAAAAAGTATATGATTCAAACGGATTCAAAAAAAACTACTGTGTAGTTTTCCTTTTTTGTTTATGTAATTCTATTAAGTCAAGTGCAGTTTCACCACATTCTACACTCATATGATAAAAATCGATCACATCATCAATCACATCGGAATGCACGTAATAGGCATTTTTTAATTTGTAATACCAATTTTCATATTCTGCTAACGTTTGAGGAAAATAATCAATATATCCTAAACTACTTTTGATTTTTTTAGAAACGGTATATATCTTACTATTGCTTAAATTTTCAATAAATGGCCAGTAACAATAATAACTTTCCCCTTTTTGAATTGGTGCACCAGATAATTGACATGTCATTTTAGATGAAGCCTTATGTTCCACTACTTGCGGATAAAATGCTACATAAGAATTTGGAAATAAAAACTGACTGGTATATTCTAAAACAATGGTTTCAATCGCACGATATAGCTTTAATTCACTATCATACTGTTTTTCTTTTAAACGATTGATGATTCTTAATGGCAATATAATATTTTCTTTCTTTAAAAATTCATTGATATTGATCAATTCCATCACATCACTTTAAAAAGATATTTTATAAAAATTCTTTTTACTTGTCAACCATTTCTCCATCCATACTCCAAGTTTTAATATCCGTGATTTTAACATTGACAATACTACCTAAATATTGTAAATCTGCTTTCACATTCACTAATTTCATCGTATCCGTATAACCCATCAACATGGTTTCATTTTTTTCACTCACATCTTCTAATAATACAGGAACAATTTGATCTTGATATTTTTGATTTGCCTCTAACGCATATTGATTTACTAGTTGATTTAATCTTTGTAAACGTTCTTCTTTTGTTTCTAAAGATACATTATCTTCCATAGAAGCAGCAGGAGTTCCTACTCTAGGAGAAAAAATAAAGGTGAAAGCAGAATCGTATTTTAGTTCATTTACCACGCTTAACGTTTCTTGAAAATCTTGTTCAGTTTCCCCTGGAAAACCAACAATAATATCTGTTGTTAAAGAACAATTAGGAATTTTTTCTTTGATTTTATGAGCAAGAGCTAAATAGCTTTCTTTCGAATATTTTCTTCCCATTAACTTTAAAATTCTAGAAGAGCCAGATTGTAAAGGAAGATGAATATAAGGCATAATATTGTGATAGCGAGCAATCACATCAATCATTTCATCCGTAAAATCCCAAGGATGGCTCGTTACAAAACGAACACGTTTTATTCCCGTTTTCGCAACATCTTCAAGTAAATTTTCCATTTTGTAATCTTCTTTTAAATCTTTTCCATATGCATTGACATTTTGTCCTAACAAAGTAACTTCCTGATATCCATTTTTTACTAAACAATTAACTTCCGCTAAAATATCTTCATGTTTTCTACTTCTTTGTTTTCCCCTTGTATAAGGGACAATACAATACGTACAAAATTTATCACAACCATACATAATATTAACCCAAGCTTTATACTTAGAAGCACGTTTGACAGGAATATTTTCAATAATATCCCCCTCTTTACTATAAACTTGAATTTGTTGAGACTTTGTTTCTATCACATTATTTAAAATAGATGGTAATTCATGAATATTGTGGGTTCCAAAAACAAAATCTAAATACTGATGTTTTTGCATAATCTCATGAACCACTACTTCTTCTTGTGCCATACATCCACAAAGTCCTGCAATCACATCAGGACGTTCTTCTTTTAAATGCTTTACTCTACCTAAATAACCAAATACTTTGTTATGTGCATTTTCACGAATCGCACAAGTATTGAGTAAAATAATGTCCGCTTTTTCCATATCATCTATTTCTGTAAATGACATATCTTCTAAAATTGCCTTGATATTTTCTCCATCATGCTCATTCATTTGGCAACCATAAGTTTTTACAAAATAGGTTTTTCCAAGTCCTAATTTTTTTAAATCTTCTTTTACAATATATTCATTTGTTTTTACAAACACTTCTTGATTACTTCTTTTTTTTGCTTCTAATAGATTAGGTATTTGCATACAATCACTTCTTTTCTTTTAAGATAATATCATATTATGAATAAAACCGCAAATAGATATTACATTTGTAAAAAATAACAGAGCTACTTTCTGCGAACTATTGATTTAATAGATTTCGATTCATTTTCCAAACAAAAAAGTATATTTCTATACTTATTTGTTTCTTGAAATATTTCCCAAATGAATATATTTTTGTTTTGTTTTATCAATAGGTAACAATTCATCTGTTAAAGAAATATAATTTCTATTTACTGGATACATAGATATATAAGTAGCGTATCCAGATTGTTGTTTTGCTTTCAAAAGTTGTTCTTTCAATTGTAATAACCACACTTGAAGTGTTCCTTGTTGATACGTTTTATTTAAAAAAACAGCCAAAGTGCCAACTGCTGCACCTGTTACTACGGGAAATACATTATTTTTCATAAAACCTCCTATAAATATTTTTTAATTTTTTCAAATTCTATACTATCATCTAAATCCGTTTTTGACAACTGTTCAAACAATGTTTTTTGATCTTTTGATAATTTTTTTGGAATATGAACATCTAATACAACATACATATCCCCTTTTCTACCTGTTTGTAAATCTTCAATTCCTTTACCTTTCAAACGGTGTTTATCATTAGTGGAGCTTCCTGCAGGAATAGCTAATTTAACAGTTCCATATAATGTTGGAATATCTTTTTTCGTTCCTAAAACTGCTTCTGTAATAGTAAGTGGTAATTTTAAATAAATATCATTTCCATCGCGTTCATATAAAGGATGTTCTTTTACACGAAATTCAATATAAACATCTCCATTGGGACCACCATTATATCCAGCTTCACCTGCACCTGCTAAACGAAGACGATTTCCAGTATCAACACCTGCAGGAATTTTAACTTCTTTTACCTTATGTGTTCTAACTTTTCCAGTTCCTTTACAATGACTACATTTAGATTCATAAGTTTTTCCTTTTCCATTACAAGCTGTACAAGTAGTTTTGGTCATAAATGTACCAAATAATGTTCTTTGTTCTGTAGTCATTTGCCCACTACCATGACAAGTTGGACATGTTTTTTCATTAAATCCACCCTTCCCATGACATTCTTCACAATTTTCTTGTATATTGATTTCTACTTCTTTTTTACAACCAAAAACCGCTTCTTCAAAGGTTAAATCCATACGAATTAAACTGTCTTGGCCTTGTCTTGGACGTGAAGAAGATCTACCTCCACCAAATCCAAAACTACCTCCAAATAAATCTCCAAAGATATCCGAAAAATCAAAGCCTGAGAAATCAAAGCCGCCACCAGCGCCTCCCATTTGATCAAAAGCAGCATGACCATATTGATCATATTGTCTACGTTTTTCTGCATCTGATAAAACTGCATAGGCTTCTTGCGCTTCTTTAAACTTTTCTGCAGCATCAGGTTCTTTGGAAACATCTGGATGATATTTTTTTGCTAAGGAACGAAAGGCACTTTTAATTTCTGCATCAGTTGCATTCTTACTAACACCAAGAACCTCATAATAATCTCTTTTATTCATAACACATACTCCTTATCTATTTTATTCCTCACATAGAGCTTTTAATTCTTTTAACTTTTGATCAAATAAATCCAAAGCAGCTTGAATTGGCTCTGGTGATTGCATATCTACCCCTACTTTTTTAAGAAGTTCAAGTGGATAATCAGAATCCCCACTAGACAAAAATTCAATATAATGATCGCGTACTTCTGTATCACCTGCTATGATTTTAGTTGCAATAGCAATTGCAGCAGATAAACCGGTTGCATATTTATATACATAAAATGGGGTATAAAAATGAGGAATTCTTTCCCATTCATAACGAATTAAATCATCACTCACCACACCATCACCATAATATAATTGATTTAACTTATAATAAGTATCACTAAATTCTTGCTCTGTTAATGGAATTCCTTTTGCTTCTTTGTCATGCATTATCATTTCAAATTCAGCAAACATCGTTTGACGATAAATAGTTGCACGCACATTGGACAAAAATTTCGTTAAATAAATTATTTTTTCATTCTTTGTTTTTGCATGGCGACACATATAATCATTTAAGATTGTTTCATTGACAGTAGATGCAATTTCTGCAGAAAAGATAGGATAAGAATAATAAATAAAAGGTTGATTTTGAACAGAATAATAGTAATGCATCGCATGGCCTAATTCATGAGCAGCTGTACTAACAGAACCAACATTACCATAATGGTTTAAAAGGACATAAGGATGTGTATCATAACCAGAAGTACAGTAAGCACCTGATTTTTTTCCAATATTTGGATATACATCTACCCATCCATTCTCTAATCCATTTTTTAAATCATGAATATACTTTTCACCAAGAGGTTTTAAAGCTTCTAATATAATTTCTTTCGTTTCTTCGAAAGAATATTCATGACTATCTTCTTTCACTAAATCTACATGAATATCATACATATGTAATTCGTCTAATCCAAGTTGTCTTTTTTTAAATGCCATAAAATCATACATTTTGTCTAAATTTTTATGGACAGTATCAATTAAATTTTGATATACAGATACATCAATTGCATCCGCATATAAACTTGCTTCTAAAGAACTATTATAATTATGTACTTTACTTTCAAATAAAGTAGCTTTAATTTGTCCTTTTAAGGTAGCCGCAACAGTATGCTTGATACTTTCCCAATAATGATATAATGTTTCAAAAGCATTTTTTCTAACTTCACGATTTTGGCTTTCAATATAAACACTATAATTTTCACTAGTCAATTCTACTTTTTTACCTTCTTCATTTACAATCGTTCCATAATGTGCATCCGTATTATCCAAATGATTAAATACTTCATCTGGAGTTCTCATCACATTGGATGCCATAGAAATAATTTCCTCTTCACGTTCAGATAATGTATGATTTTGATAACGATACATTTTTTCTAAATCAAAACGATATATAGTAAGATTTTCATTTTCTTTCAAATATTTTTCTACAACGGAATAAGGAGTTTTTAACATTTCAGGTCCGATCCATGAAGTTTTTTCATTTACAATTTCTAGTACATGCGTCACTTTCATTTCTAGAGCTTGAGCACCTATATCTTTCGTATCCTGATCTGCTTGAAGAGAAGCGTAAATACGTGCTTTTTCTATTAAACGAATTAACTTTTCGTATACCTGATAAAATTCATATAAGGTTTTACTATCTTGCATAATTTTACCTTGATATTCACTTATTTTTTGCAATAACGATTGTATTTCAGTTAATGCTTCTTCAACTTCATTTTCTTCCTTAAAAATTGCTTTCAAATCCCATTTATACTTATCATTAATTTCACTACGTTTTTTTTCTTGTATCATATGTGTTTCCTTTTCTATCTTTTTTTAGAATGGAGAAAGTTCTAGTTTCCTAGAACTTCACCATTATTTTTCTTCAAATTCTGCATCAATTACATCATCATCTTTTTTAGAATCTGCTCTATTTTCAGTAGATCCTTCTTGATTTGCCTGTGCAGCTTTAGCAGCTTCTTCATATACTTTTGTTGCGAATGCCATAGCTGTTTCTTGTAATTTGTCTTTTTTAGATTTAATATCATCTATGTTATCTTTTTCCATAGCTTCTTTTAAATCTTTGATTTCAGCTTCTGCTTTTTCTTTATCTTCAGCGCTAACTTTATCTCCTAAATCTTTCATAGATTTTTCAGTTTGGAAAATTAATTGTTCTGCTTCATTACGAGTTTCTGCCTCTTCTTTACGTTTTTCATCAGCTTCTCTATTTGCTTCTGCTTCTTTAACCATCTTATCAATTTCATCATCTGTTAAATTTGTAGATGAAGTAATCGTAATTGTTTGTTCCTTGTTGGTTCCTAAATCTTTTGCTTTTACATTAACAATACCATTGGCATCAATATCAAATGTAACTTCAATTTGAGGAACTCCTCTTGGTGCCGCAGGAATACCAGATAATTGGAATCTTCCTAAAGTCTTATTATCACTTGCCATAGGTCTTTCACCTTGTAGAATATGAATATCTACAGCAGGTTGATTATCAGCAGCAGTTGAGAAAATTTGTGATTTACTAGTTGGAATCGTTGTATTTCTTGGAATTAAGACTGTGCATACATTTCCCATTGTTTCAATACCTAATGAAAGAGGTGTTACATCAAGTAGAACAATATCTTCTACTTCACCAGTTAACACACCACCTTGAATTGCAGCACCCATTGCAACAACTTCATCTGGGTTAACACCCTTAGATGGTTCTTTTCCAAGTTCCTTTTTAATTAAATCCACTACTTTTGGAATACGTGTAGATCCACCAACTAATAATACTTTATCAATATCATTTTTCGTTAAGTTTGCATCTTTTAAAGCATTACGAACTGGTTCAATAGTAGAATCTAATAAATCTTGAATTAAATCTTCAAATTTAGCTCTTGTTAAATTGATAGATAAATGTAAAGGTCCATTTTCAGATTGAGTAATAAATGGAATAGAAACTTCTGTAGATGTCATTCCACTTAAATCTTTCTTTGCTTTTTCAGCAGCATCTTTTACCCTTTGCATTGCCATTTTATCACTTGATAAATCAATCGCATTTTCTTTTTTGAATTCACTGACTAAATAGTCCATGATTCTTTGATCGAAATCATCACCACCTAAGTGGTTATTTCCACTAGTAGATAATACTTCGAATACTCCATCACCAAGTTCCAAAATAGAAACATCGAAAGTACCTCCACCTAAATCATATACTAAGATTTTTTCATTTTTATCTTGTTTATCAAGTCCATACGCTAAAGCAGCTGCAGTTGGTTCATTAATAATTCTTTCTACTTCTAAACCAGCAATTTTACCTGCATCCTTAGTTGCTTGACGTTGAGAATCATTGAAATACGCTGGAACAGTGATAACTGCTTTGGTTACTTTTTCACCTAAATAAGATTCAGCTGTTTTCTTTAAATCTCCTAAAATCATTGCAGAAATTTCTTGAGGAGTATAATCTTTTCCATTCGCATGTACTTTTTTATCAGTTCCCATTAATCTTTTAATCGAATAAATAACTTCTGGATTCGTAATCATTTGGTTTTTTGCTTTTGCACCAACGATAATTTCTCCATCTTTTCCAAATGCAACAACAGATGGTGTTGTACGGTTCCCTTCTGCATTTGCAATTACAGTGGTTTCCCCACCTTCATGTACAGCCACACAACTATTGGTAGTACCTAAATCAATTCCTATAATTTTACTCATAATATATCACCTTTCTTTTATTCACTTACTTTGACCATCGCAGGTCTAAGTACTTTATCCTTTAATATATAACCTTTTCTTAATACCTCAATGACCATACCCGGTTCTAAATCCGATTTTTCTGTCATTACGGCTTGATGGTAAGTAGGATCAAATGGTTTATGATTACCATCAATCACTTTTACATCATATTTTTCTAGGATATTCACTAAGTTACAATAGATCATCTTAAATCCTTGTAAAAATTTTGAAACTTCATCTTCTAAATTGTCATCATCCATCTTAATTGCACTTTCAAAATTATCAATAACAGGAAGCATTTCTGTAATTAAATCTTCATTACTAAACTTTAACATTCTAGCAACGTCTTCTTCCTTACGTTTACGATAATTGATCATTTCCGCTTTTTCACGCAACAATTTATCTTCTAGTTCCTTCACTTTTTGCTCTAGTGCTTCTATTTTTGTTTTGTCTTTGTTTTGTTTTTTTGGTTTCTTTGATTTAGTAGAACCTTCAGAATCATTTTCTTCTGATTCACAACACGCACATGTACAAGCATCTTCACCATGAGAACAACAATGTTCTTCACATGTACATTCAGATTCTACAGTATTTTCTTTTTCTAATTCTTTTTCCACTTCGGTCCTCCTTACTCATTGATATGATTTTTGATAAATTCTAATAAAGTCATAACTCGATCATATTCCATTCGCTTAGGTCCAATTAAAGCAATTGTCCCTTCTTCCCCGCCTACAGAATATTTTGTTTTTATCACAGTAACATCATCATCAAACTTATTTTCACTACCAATATAAATATTAATTCCATTTCCTTCTTCATCATGGCTTTCACATATATTTTGAATAAATTCTTTATCTTCAAATTTATTTAAAATAGCTCGTATTTTATCTGTATCATTGAATTCTGGTTGATTTAAAATATTACTTGGTTTAGTCACATGTACATTAGATTCTTCATTTAAATCCGTAAGTACATTATAAAGAGCATCATAAATGGCACGTTGTTGTTTAACTGAATTAGCAATTTGTGGTTTGACTTCAAATTCTAGTTTGACACTTACTTCATCCATAGGTGTACCTATCAGAAATTTATTAATCAAATCTACAGTCTGCTTAATTTCTAATGCTGATACCTTTTCTTCTATCGCAACATTTTTATGTTCGACATGTCCTTTATCTGTGACTACAATTGCTACCATATTTGTTTCGTTGATCGGAATTGCTTCAATTTTACTAATACGATTTTCTTTTGACGAAGTTCCTAATACAATGGATGTATAATTGGTAAGCTCTGAGATAATTTCCATACTTTTGGTAATGGCATCACTTAATACCAAAGATTGATTGCGAAACACAGCTTGTAATTTTAACATATCGTCTCCAGTTAATTCCTTTGGTTTCATAATGTAATCTACATAATAGCGATAACCTTTTTCGCTTGGAACACGTCCAGAAGAGGTATGTGTCTTTTCTAACAACCCTATTTCTTCTAATAAACTCATTTCATTACGGACAGTAGCACTAGAACATTTCAAAGCATCACAAAGAGACTTTGAACTAACAGGTCTTGCTGTTTTAATGTAATTCTCTACAATGAGTTTCAATAATTCCTCTTGTCTTTGGTTTAACATTTCATCACCTCTAGCAGTCTATTCACCTTAGTGCTACTTCATTATAATATATCTTTTTAGCAATGTCAATATTAGATTGCTAACTTTTTATCATTATATACACTTTTCTAGTTTTTTATGTACAATTTTATTAATTTTATACAAAAAATACTTAGTAAACTAAGTATCTATTGATTATGGATTCCTTTTAATTTACGAATTACTTTTTTTTCAATTCTAGAAATATAGGACTGACTAATTCCAAGTACTTGTGCAACATCCTTTTGCGTCATTTCTTTTCCAGATTTTAGTCCATATCGCAACGTCATAATCTGTTGGTCCCTTGGATTTAATTTAGAAATTTCAGTTCGTAAAATTTTCTTTTCCGTTTCTTCTTCTAATCCTTTCGTTACAATATCATCATCAGTACCTAATATATCTTCTAAATGTAATTCATTTCCCTCAGAATCATAACTTAAACTATCTTCGAAGCTAATTTCTGTTCTTCTTTTTTTATTTTTTCTTAAATACATTAAAATTTCATTGTCGATACAACGAGATGCATAAGTTGCGAGTTTAATATTTTTATCTAACTTATAAGTATTGACACCTTTAATTAATCCAATTGTTCCAATACTCACTAAATCCTCTAAATCAATACCTGTATTTTCATATTTTTTAGATAGGAAAACAACTAGTCTTAAATTATGCTCAATCAGTTTACTTCTTGCTTCTAAATCACCTTGCATAGAACGTTCTACATAAAGTACTTCCTCTTCCTTTGATAATGGTTCTGGTAATTTATCAGTACTTCCGATAAAAAAAATATTAGCTTCATCACAAAAAATACGTACTAACCATTTCCATAATTTTTTCATATTGATTCCTCCATTAGTTTTGGGTGTAACAAACAGTCAATTCCTTCCATGTGTAAGGATTGAGGACATAAGCCTATCCATACTTTATGATAAATTCCCTTCCCTACAATTTCAAATGTGTCCGCACGAATACATGGAATCAAACTTTCTTCTTGAATAGTATGCATAGGCACCATAATATATTCCTGGTTAGGAAGCAAATGTAATTCTTTTTGATTAACAAGTACAATAGGTTTATGAAAATAAGGATCAATTAATTGATTTCCGGTATCAACAAAACCAGTCCACTCATAGGTATAATTGTTTATTATTGCTTTAATTGTATATACATTAGAATAGAACGTTTTTAATCTCTTACCTTGTTTAACATACATACATAATATAATTGGTGATAAAAAAATTAAAATAACAGCATTGATACTAAGACCATTATGAAAGAACACTAATCCTTTTTGA
This sequence comes from uncultured Bacilli bacterium, assembly GCA_947588975.1. Classification (GTDB taxonomy): domain Bacteria; phylum Bacillota_I; class Bacilli_A; order RF39; family UBA660; genus UBA5026. The sequence goes on along the minus strand of CANQAF010000038.1, from coordinate 666 downwards.
GAATAAGAAAATTGAACATTCAAAAAATACAAAAATCCACCAAGTAAAATACTTGCAGAATATAAATATAATATATTTTGAATAAAATAGGTTTTATTTTTATAAGAAAATGTAATAAGAATCATACCAATACTAATTAGTACTTTACATAAAAATAAAGTAAAAGAATTGAGAGGAATAAAGAGTATAAAAATACTAGTTCCTCCTAATAGAGCTCCTAAACCTATTTTTTTTAAAGAAACATTTCTTCTTAACAAATAAGAAACCACTAATAATAGAATAAAATCAAATCCAAAATTTAAAAGAAAGATTAAATCTAAATAGAGTTTCATAGTATCACCAACTACATTATAAAAAAAACGACACAGTAGATTATGTCGTTTTAATTGATTAATATCAATTTTTAAAGTTTACTAAATTTTGAACTTCTTCATGTGTTAGTCCAGTATATTTTGAAATTGTATCTATAGCAATCCCATCTTCATACATCGCTTTAACCACTTCCGTTTTTCCTTTTGCGATTCCTTCTTCCATTCCATCATCATATCCTGTTTCTCTCATATCTTCTAATTCTTGCTTATGCGCTTCCTCTAAATCATAATATCCTACAAAGTTTGGATCTGTAGATAATTCTTCTACCGTTCTTATCGCTGCCATATATTCCTC